>DATHXE010000844.1:0-2648 GCA_035459845.1 Tepidisphaeraceae bacterium
TTCGCCGGGGCGGAAAACCTCCAGCCGGCCGACGACGAGTGCTGGGGCCTGGACAACGTGAAGGTCGAGGCGCTGGACTCGGCGGACCTGCCGCCGATGGACGAGAAACTGATCGCCAAGCTCTGGGGCGCGATCGGCGGGGCGGACCCGGCGGCGGAGTTCACGGCGTTCTGGCAGCTCGTCGAGGCGGGCGACGCGCTGCCGCCGTTCCTCAAGGCGCGCGTGAAGAAGAGCGAGGTCGACCGCAAGCGGTTCGCGGGGCTGGTGCTCGCTTTGGACGGCGACGACTTCGCCGCCCGCGAGAAGGCGACCGAGGACGTCGCCGCGCTCGGCCCCGCCGCCGAGGCGTTGATCCGCGACGCCGTAGGCCGCAGCGAGTCGCTCGAGGTCAAGACGCGCCTGATGGCCGCGCTCAAGAAGCTGAACACCGCCCCGCCCAACGACCCCGAGCAGCGCACCCGCGCGATCGCGCTCAAGCTCCTGGGCCTCGTCGCGACGGAACAGGCGAAAAAGGTGGCGCTGGAGCTGAGCGGGAAATGAGGCGATCGATCGCGCCACCGAGGGAGCCCAGCGACTTGTCGCCGGACGGAGACAGCGCGCCGTGGCACGGGCTTCCAGCCGGTATGTCAACGCCCGCCCGAGCACGGCGTCCATGATCGACGCACTCACGGGCTGGTAGCCCGTGCCACATGTCACTACTTCGCCTTCGAGCGCCACGCCTCCGCTTCCCTCTGGTTCCCGAGCTTCTCATACCCCCGCGCCGCATTCGCTGCCGCGCTCTTCCGCGCGCTCCCCGCGGTCTCCTGAATGATCGGCAGCGGCGTCGCGGCGGGCATCGTCGCGACCAACCCGTGCACCTCCGTCCACAGCGGCACCGCGGCGGCCGTGTCCCGCCGCGCCTCGGTGAGCGTCGCGGCCCGGTAGATCAACGCGGCCGCACTCTGGCGCTGCCCCTTGCCGGGCCCGCGGACGTAACCGAAAACCACCGCCTGTTCCTTCTCGGCCCCGTCGGCGTCCCCCCCGCGCGCGAGCGCGTCCGCGAGCGCCAACCGCGTCGACAGCGCGTCGTTCGAGGTGCGGCCGAAGAACCTCTCGTCGATCGGCACCGCCTCGCGAAACAGCGCCGCCGCCCCTTTCGCGTCGCCGGTCGCGACCTTCGCCCGGCCCAGCATCGACAGCACGTCGCTCATCCGGTCGCCCTTGCGCACGTGCGCCTGACCCTGCCGGTACTGGGCGAGCGCCCGCTCGAGCAGGGGGGCCGCGCCGGCCGGGTCGTCCGCGCGCAGGCGCATCCCGCCCAGGTGCATCAGGCAGTCGCCCGCGAATTCCGGCCGGGTCGCCGGTAGCACGGCGTCCTTCAGCGACAGGGCCTCGGTAAAGTCGGCCGTCGCCTGCTCCAGCTTGCCGGCGCGCTCGCGCGCCGCGGCCAGATCCAGCAGCGTCTCGGCGATCGCGGCCCTGTTCGTCCCCAGCCGGCGGTACATCGCCAACGCGTCGGCCAGCGGCTTCTCGGCCTTGTCCGGGTCGACGCGGGTCAGCGCGTCGCCCCATGACGCGAGCGCGAACGCGAGCTCTTCGTCGTCGCCGTCCCCGAGCAACTTGCGGCGGAGCTCGACCGACCGCCGCAGGTTGTACTCGGCCTCCTTACGCATCCCCATCGACTTGTAGATCTGCCCCGCCATCTCGTACGCCGCGGCCCGTCCCTCGGGGGCCATGGGGATCTGGTCGGACTCCAGGTTGCTCGCCAGCCCGCGCACCCAGTCGATCACCAGCAGGTCGGTCCCGCCGTAATCCGACTTGGTGTTCGTGATCGCGTTGTAGACGAGGAAGTTGGTCGCCCGGGCGCGGTCGGCGGCCTGGCGCGCCCGGTGGGCCGCGGCCTCGGCGGCCTTCTCGCGCGCTTCGGCCAATATGCGCTGCTCGGTCGCCACCGTCCGCTGCTCGACGGCGACCTTCCGCTGGGCCGCCTCGTCCTTCCGCGACTGCTCCGCGTCCGCCCGGGCGACGCGCTCGCGCCCCAGCGCCAGGACCGCGACGATCAGCCCCGCGACGATGCCCGAGGCGACCGCCAGCCCCACCGCCAGCGGCGCGCGGTTCCGCCGGGCGAACTTTCGGAAGCGATAGATGCGGCTGGGCGGCCCCGCGGCGACCGGCTCGAACGCCAGGAACCGGCGGACGTCGTCCGCCAGCGCCGATACGCCGTCGTACCGCCGGGCGCGGTCCTTTTCGAGACATTTCATGACGACCCAGTCGAGGTCCCCGCGCACCTGATGGGCGAGCCTGCGGACGGCAGTGCGGTTAGACGCCAGCTTCGGCGGCGCGCCACCCGTCGCCGGCGCGGTCGAGGCGACCGGTCCGGGCGGCGCCACCCGCGCGGCGGCCGTCGCGCTCGCGGTCAACCGCGCGCTCGGGCGGCGCGGCTCGACCTCGCGGATCACCCGGGCCACGTCCGTTGCCGTGCGGAGCTCGTCGTCCAGCGGCGTCACGCCGGTCAGCAACTCGTACAACACGACCCCCAGCGCATAGACGTCCGTGCGCGTGTCGACGTCGCCCGCCAGCGCCGCCCCGGCCTGCTCGGGGCTCATGTACGCGGGCGTCCCGATCATCTGCCCCTCGGCCGTCACCTGGGTGACGCCCGCCGCGGTTGC
>DATHXE010000845.1:0-1571 GCA_035459845.1 Tepidisphaeraceae bacterium
GATGCCGTTCGACGCGAAGGGCTGGCCGTACTTCGCATACTTCCGCGCGGTCGACTGCAAGTCGCACGTGGCGGTGTTCGCGCTCGTGGACACGGCCGCCGCGGCGGGCGGGGATCAGGCGGCGCGGGCGGCGTTCGAGAAGGTCGTGGGCGGGTGTTCGATCGGGGACGGGTCCCGGCTGGCCGGGTCGCCGCTCGCACTGGGGTCGCCGCCGCTGACGCAGGCGCTGGTGGACCGGGCGGCGTCGCGGGTCGAGATCGCGCTGGAGATGAAATTGACGGCGCCGCAGCGGGCGCTACTTGCCAGGGCGCTGCAGGCATATTGGCGCGAGCAGTGGACGGGCGTGGGGGCGTACGTCAGTGGGCTGAACTTGTGGGACGCGCGGATGGCCGAGCGCGGGCGCGGCCGGGCCGGGGCGATCGTGCGGGCGCGGGCGGAGATCCTGCTCGGGTGCTGCGGGCGGCCGGACGGAGGGTTTGAGAAGTCGATCCTGGAGGGGCGGTGGCAGAAGCCGGCCGAGGCGCGGTCGGGCGAGCGCGTGCTCGTCGAGGCGCGCGATTCGATGGGCGCTCTGACCGACGGCGACGTGGCGCGGTACGCGGCGTTCGTCGAATGGGTGGTGGGCGTGAAGTTGACGGGCGCGCACCTTGAGGCGCTCTCGCGGCAGATTCGAGCCGACTGGCGAGCCGGCGGGTGGAGCACGATGCCGCTGACCGGCGCATTGCGGACGTGGGGTGCGGCGAGCCGGCTGGGCGAGTCGGATCGCGCGGTAATCGCGGCGTATTACCGGGCAAATTACCTGCGGTCGATCGCGCACACGTTCACGCCGACCGAGGTCATCGTGATGAAGGCGTACGATGCGGCGTACCCGACCTTGGCCAAGGGGAGCGAGACGCTGCACGAGCCGGCGCTGACGGCTGACGTGGCGGGCGCGTACGCGGAACTGGTCTGCTTCCAGGCGAACGCGGTGGCGGGGCGGGACGTGTACGCGGTGACGCCCGAGGCGCGGGCGGCGGCGGGGCGGGGGCTGGCGACGGACTACGCCGCGCTGAGCGGGCGGATGCAGTACTCGCTGGTGCTGCTGCACGAGACGCTGGCCGAGACCCGGCTGACCTGGCCGATGCTCACAGACGCGGAGCGGGCGGCGGTGAGGCAGCAGTGGGCGGCGTGGTTCGCGCGGCCGCCCGCGCCGGCGGGCGGGTCGGCGGAGGCCCTGTTGGAGGCGGCCACGGTGCGGGAACGCGCGGACGACGCCGCGTACCGCAAGACGCCGCAGGCCGCGTCGTGGGAGTTGATCCGGATCAGGGCGGTGGCGGAGACCGAGCGCCGCGGGCGGGAGGAGGCGAACGAGGCGATGAAGCAGTGGCAGCGGTAGTCAGGGGCGCGACGGACCAGCGGGGGTGTCTCGCAAGCGCATTCGCTCGCGGATTACGTGGAGTTCGCGGAGGGCGGGCTGGTCGTCGTCGTGCGACTCGACCGATTTGGTCGCGATCAGCGGGTCGAGGTGGAGAACGTGGCAGGGGATACCCCGGAACTCAACGACGGTGCTCTGCCGAAGGGCGATTTCGTAC
>DATHXE010000846.1:0-2195 GCA_035459845.1 Tepidisphaeraceae bacterium
CGTCAACGACGACAAGGGCGGTTTGAACAAGTAGCCCCGCGCGCAACACCCCAAAGCCCACGGAGCTTGCTCCGTGGGTTCGTTCTTGCGCGTTACGCATCCCGCTTCCGCGCCCGCGCCGCCGCGAACATCGCCGCGATGAGCGACAGCAGTAGCACTCCCGTCACCGCCGCCACCCCCGCCAGCGGCCGCGTCGGCCACCGCCACTGCGTCAGCGCCCCAATCCCCGGCCCCAGCACCTGCCCCGCGCCGATCAGCGCCTCGTGATACCCCGCGTGCTCGGTCGACGAGTCGGACAGCACCATCCCGAAGTACAGGCTCGCCGTGTAGATCAATCCCAGCGTGAACCCGAGGACGACCTGCGCGCCGATCAGCATCGGCAGGTCCGCCCCCGCCCACGCGGGCCGGAGGTAAGACGGGCTCACCGAGATGCCGAGGAACGCCAGCGTCATCAGCGCCGCCGCCCACAGGAGCAGCCCGGGCCGCACGTGCCAGAACGTCGTCGCGCCGAGCAGCAGGAACGCGAGCCACCGGCTGACCAGCCAGACCGACGCCAGGAGCGTCGCGTACGCCGGGTTCAACCCGCGCATCGGCGGGAGCAAGGGCATGAGGGCCGAGATCGTGTAGAGCACGACGTACGCCGCCGGCTGCGAGATCCGCGACAGCCACAGCGCCAGCGTGCGCTGGGCGAGCAGTTCGGGCTCCGCGTGCGGCGCGGCGTGCGCATCCCGGGAGGGCGAGGCTCCGCCCGAGCCGTTCGCCGCGGCGCGAGACTTGGTGAACGCGAAAATCAACGCCGTGGCCAAATGCAGGATCGCCGGCGCCAGAAACACCGCCCGCGGGTCCAGCCGCAGCAGCGACCCCTGCACCGCGATCGCCAGCGCCCCGGTCCCGGCCCACACGAGGTTGTAGACGCCGATCCGCCGCGACAACTCGCGCGGCTCTGCCCCCTCAGACGCCAACGTCTCGAGCACGGGCCAGTTGAGCGCGATCAGCGGCACGTACGCCAGCACCAGCGCCACGATGACCGGCTGCGACGAGGTCAGCGCCGCCCCCAGCGACACCGCCGTCAGCGCCAAGTTGCTCCCCACGAGCAGCGTCCGCCGCCCCAGCGCGCGCGACAGTTTCTGCGTCGCCAGCGCCGCCACGACGTACACCAGCCCCTGCCCCGTCGCCAGCAGGAAGTTGGGCACGATGCCCCAGCCGAACACGCTAGTCGTGTAAAAAAAGATTCCCACGAACAGCAAGTTCGCCGCGAACGAGAGCATTCCCTCGGTCACCAGCACCGCCCGCAGCGGGTAGCGCGTGGGCACCCGATCCGCGGCGTGCGCGAGCGGAATGACGGCGGGGTCGGACAACGAGCGCTCCGGTGGGAGACGGAATCGCAGGCGCCGTCGCGAGGCTCGCGCTGCCCGGCTTCGACCGGCTCGAGGCCCGCCGCCACGCGTAGGACGTCCTCATATAGCCCGCCACTTGTGGCGGGAAGGCGCGGTGGCGCGAGCAGCGACGTTCGAGTTCGAGACGTTTCCCGCCACAAGTGGCGGGCTATATGAGACGCATTTCGGCGCGCGGGGCGTAACTGAGCCAATCGAAGCGTGGTTGCGCCGACCGTCTCACGCCGGATTCGTCGGCGGCGCCGGCGGCACCGGCTCGTCCAACGGGATCGGCCCCTCGTCCGCCCGCCGCGCCGAGACCCGCGTCGGCACGTCCCCCACCGGCGCGCCCGACCCCGCCGGCACCGGCGGCGGCGGCGTCATCGCGGTCGCGGGAGTCGCCGGTGGCGCGGGCGGGGGCGTGAACGCAGTCGCGGGCTGCACCGGGAACCCCGGCGTCACGGCCGCGTCCCCCGCCGCCTGCGTCGGCGTCCAGTAGATGATCCGCCCCAGCCCCGGCGGAAGCTTCACGTACCCCAGCAGCGTCACCGACGTCCCCGCCCACCGGTCGTATACCGCCCACCCGTAGCTCGTCGCCAGCATCGTGAAGTACGCGACCACCCCGGCAAACACCATCAGGCACAGCCCGCGCAGGTAAAGGAACATCAGGTACGGGTAGAACATCCCGCACAGCAGGTTGAACACCAGGAACCCCCACCGGTACCCCCACCGAATCCAGAGCTGCCCCGGCGTCGCCGGCTCGCCCAGTGCGCCAGTCACGCGCAGCTTAAACAACATCTTCCCCGGCGTCGCGCGCAGGAA
>DATHXE010000847.1:0-8666 GCA_035459845.1 Tepidisphaeraceae bacterium
CCGGCGATGGGGGTCCAGTGCCAGTCCTTGAGCCACTGGGCGATCGCGCCCCAGGCGAGGCCGCCGGTGAGGGCGGCGACGTTGAGGATCACGCTGTTGACGGCGTGGTAGGCCGTCCCGCCCACTCGGCCGGTGCCGTCCTTGGCGGACTTGCTGCTCGACATCTCCAGGACGAAGTTGAAGTTGACCAGGTCGACGCCCGACCAGAGCGCGACGCCCAGCGCGGCCAGAAGGTACCCGAGCCAGGCCGTGTCTTTGTCGACGAAGACCCAGCCCAGCCCGATCGGCACCAGGCCGAGGGTGGCCATGACGAGCAGGGGGCGCTTGCCCATGCGGTCGGCGGCGCGGCCCCAGACGGGGATCAGCAGCAACTGCACGAGCGCCGGCAGGACGAGCATCATCACCTGCACGCTGCGGCTGGTGATGCCGACCTTCTCGATCAGGAAGAACTGGTAGAACTGCTGCTGGATCGGGACGACGGCGAACATCAGCGTCGCCACGTACCCGGCAAACCAGAGGTACTGCTTGTCCTTGAGCGGCCCGGCCATCGCCTTGAGCAGCCCGGCGCCCTTGCGCGGGGCCTGGGGCGTGATGGGGACGAAGTGGAACGCGGCGATGTCGAGCAGGCCGAAGATGGCGGCGGCGACGAAGATCATCGCGCACCAGCGCATGGTCAGCACGACGTCGTGCCCCCGGCCGACTTGCTTGTCCAATAACCACCCAACGAACCACGCGGCGGGGATCGCCAGGAGCAGGGCCCACATGCGGCGGCGCGCGAAATACTTCCCGCGGGTGCGGTGGGGGACGACGTCGGCCATCCAACTGACCCACGCCGGCCCGCCGACGGCGTTGCCGGCGTGCATGAGGAAGAACGCTGGGATGAAGAACCAGAGCGCGGCCGGCGCCGCCTCGGGCCCGTACCGGCTCACCAGCCAGAGCGGCCAGAGGGCGAGGAGGATCCAGATGCCCCGTTGGAAGTAGAGGCCGAAGAAAAAGATGCGTTTACGCTGGCCGGTGCGCTCGATGAGGAGGCTGCCGGGGATCGAGACCAGGGCGGCCATGTAGGGGATGGCGCTGATCAGGCCGATCTCGAACGGCGACGGCTTCATCGCCAGCGTGAACAGCGCGAAGGGGGCCCCGGTGATCGTGACGTACCAGACGTTACCGAAGATCCAGGCGACGGTGACGAGCCCCAGCATGTTGCGGAGGCGGTCGCCGGTGACCGGGCGAGCGGGCAGTGTTTCCGCGCGCGGCTCGGGCGCGACGGTCGTTTCGCCTGCCTTGCTCCCCCCGCCGCCGACTTGTGTGCCTGAATCCATCGGAGCCAACCGGATCTTTCCGAACGACAAACGGGGCATTCTAGGGACGCACGTCTTTCGGACAACCGCGGGGAAATCCCTCACGGTGCCGCGTCAGGCAGACCGGTAGTCGAACGGGATCTAACAAGATCCTGCGCACTTCTTGCGCCCGCTGGCGGTCATCGCGTCGCAGTGGATGAGCACGGCGGCGCGGATGACCAAATCCCCTGTGACAAGGTTATCCGCGTCGGGTGAACGAGTTAGACCCTAATCGTGCCGTGTGGCCCGCACCGCGTGCGGCCCGGCACTGCCTTTGCAAATCTGTGGGGCAGACCGAAGCGGTCACTCTCTTCTTCCCTCCCGCCCGGACGCGTCTCACCCACGCGCGTCCGGGCATTTTCGTTGCGCTGGCGGAACAGCGGCACTGAAGTGCCACCGCCTCGCAGAGGGGAACGAAAAACCGCCGGTGATCGGGTGAAGGAGGGCACCCGATCGCCGGCGGTGGGAGTTCGTGCGGGTGTGGTCGGCACCCGCCCCCGGTGGCGCGGCGTCCGCCGCGTCCGTTCGGGCCTCTGCGAGACCGGCGCTTGGCAACGCCGGGGGGATCGGCCCGTCCGTGGAGCGATCTGAGTCGTTTTATTCCAGACAGAGGCACTGAAGTGCCACCGCCGGGGTTAGGCTGCGAGGGGTTGGGTCGAGAGGTAGAGCCCGAGCATGCCGCGGTCCATCTCGTCCATGTCGACGAGTTGGCCGGAGACGTCGGCCTGCTTCTCACCGGCCTTGCTGACCCGGCTGACCGACAGCCAGCCGACCCACTCGCTCTTGGGGGTGGGGTTCTCGCTGGTGGTGTCGACGAACGGGCAGATCCCGGCGTAGGTCGGGAGCTCGAGGCGGACGCGGATCTGCGAGTCGGCCTTGATGTTCTCGGCGGCCTCGTTGATGCGGACGCGGACGCCGCCGGCGGACAGGTCCATCAGGTAGCCGAGCGGCTCGGCGGAGCGGCGGCGCGAGTCCCACTTGTTGACCATGAGCGTCTGCCCGCCGAGGTCATAGCGGCGGTGCTTGCGCTTTTCCGAGAACGCGTCGTTCGACTGGGCGCGGAAGTGACGGGCCTTGCGGTTATCGTGCAGAGTGGTCATCGCGACGCTCCTTGTGTTAATCTGGCGAAGGGACAACCCATTCATCGGACAGCGGGCGGGACTACTTTTGTTAATTTGGGTAATTTGGGATAGGGGAGCAGATTTGCCGCTACACGTTAAATGATGCATCCTCTGGGGCTCGGATCGCGATTCCCGGGATCCCCTCACGACAGCGTTGGGCGTTTCCATCTCGAACGTTCGTCGGCACACGTCTCTGTCTCATTCTCGGACGTACGAGTGAGCCACGAACTGCTGTGTGGCCCGATTTATGGGATTCGTTGCGAAATATTACGGGTTGGTTGAGTCGGGGGGGGTTGCGTCCGATGATACGTGGAGATGCTGGATATAGGGTTTGTGACGGCGTTGCCGGCGGGGTAAAACGCGGTGTCGTCGGGGAACCCAACAGAATTGCCGAGGTCACCGGAGGTGACGCGGCCACGGGCAGGGGGCTGAGGAAACGATCGGCGTACGAACGGGTCCACGGACGGGCGCGGTCGACGGGAGCACAGACCGGCACGGTCTCGTCGGGAGACGGTTCGATGAACATCCAGAAGATGGTGATTGACGACCCGCAACAGACGACGGCGCTCGCGCGCTCGGTCGGTGGCGGCGGCGGCGGTGGCCTGGGCGGCGCGACCGTGATGGCGGTACCCGAGGTATCGAGCCCGCGCGCCAACCCGCTGGCCATGATCTGGCGGCGGCGCGGCGTGCTGGTGATCGTACTGGGCGCGTGCGTGCTGGCGGCGGGGGCCAAGTACCTCCTGTCGAGCCGGATCTACCGCAGCGAGGCGCGGCTGTTCGTTCAGGCGAACAGCCTGCGCGCCGGGGAGGCGGGCCCGACGTCGGCCGCGACCGAACTGCAGCGGCAGGTCGAGCGGATCAAGTCGGCGGCGGTACTGAACGAGGCGATCGCGGGGTTGGCCGGGGCGAACCTCAAGACGTTCGACCCGACCAACCGGTGGACGACGCTGACCCAGAACTTGAACGCGACGGTGTCGAAGGAGAACGAGCTGATCGTGCTCAGCTTCGACTCGCCGTACAAGGACGAGGCCCAGCTGATCCTCAATGCGGTGGTGGACGCGTACGCGAACTTTTACGTCAACGCGAAGCGGGCGGAAGTCCTGAGCAAGGGAAAGGCGGCGGACGATCTGGAGAAGAAGCTGAAGGCGGCCGAGGCCGAGCTGCGCGAGTTCAAGCAGAAGAGCGGGCAGGTGTTCCTGGTCGGGGAGAAGGGGAACATCGAGACGTCGAAGCTGGAGAGCCTGCAGACCGCGCTGACGCAGCAGCACCTGGAAGTCATCACCGCCAAGAGCGCGTACGACGTGGTCAAGGGCAAGCTGGCCAACCCGGCCGAGCTGCGGGCGCTGTCGGACTACCTGCGGGCGACGAACCAGGTCGGGCTCGATGCCCAGGAGCAGACGCTCCGCAAGCAGCTGTTCGACATGGAGGACCAGTTGCAGAGCCTGCGCGCCCGGCTGCTCCCCGAGCACCCGGCGGTGCGGGCGAGCGAGGCGACGGTCGCGTCGCTCCGGTCGCGCGTGTCGGAGATGGACCGGGCGATCGCCGAGCGGCACATCCTGACGCTCGAGCAGAAGCTCGAGGCGGCCCGGCAGCGGCACGCCGAGCTGCAGAAGTCGTACGACGACCAGAAGCTGGTCGCCGGGGAGGCGGCGAAGTTCCGCGACGAGTTGCAGCCGCGCGAGCAGAACATCAGGAGCCTGCAGACCTTCCTCGAGAACACGCGCAACAGCCTGGTGCAGCTCGACGCGTCCGAGAAGGCCGGGGTGCCGACGATCACCGTGTTCGACAAGCCGAGCCTGCCGAGCACGCCGATCAAGCCGATCCTGAGCATGATGATGTTCCAGGGGCTGGCGATCGGGCTGGTGCTCGGGTGTTTGGCGGCGCTGGTGCGGGATTGGACCGACCAGGGCCTGCGCGGGGCCGAGGAGATTAGCGAGGCGACGGGCGTGCCGCTGCTGGGCAGCGTCCCGCACATCCCGGGCCCGGCGAACCCGATGACCTCGGGGCGCAAGGTGGATTTGGAGCCGGCGAGCGACGTGGCGGAAATGTACCGGACGATCCGCACGGCCGTGTTCTTCGGGACGCCGGACCGCGAGAGCCGCACGATCCTGGTGACCAGCCCGGCCCCCGGCGACGGCAAGAGCACGTTCGCGAGCAACCTGGCGATCGCGATGGCCCAGACCGGCAAGCGCGTGCTGCTGGTCGACTGCGACTTCCGCCGGCCCGTGCAGCACCGGGTGTTCGAGTGCCGGCCCGGCGCGGGCATGAGCAGCGTGTTGATGGGCAAGGACTCGCTCGACCAGGCGATCCAGAGCACGGGCGTGTCGGGGCTGGACATCCTGCCGGCCGGTCAGATCCCGACCAACCCGAGCGAGATCCTCAACAGCCAGAGCTTCACGGAAGTGCTGGAAGAGCTGAGCGTGCGGTACGAGCACGTGGTGATCGACAGCCCGCCGGTGATGGCGGTGGCGGACGCGCGGATTTTGGCGGCGATGTGCAGCGTGACGATCATGGTGCTGCGGGCCGAGAGCTCGACGCGCAAGGCCGCGATCCACAGCCGGCGGGCGCTGGAGAGCGTCGGGGCGCACATCCTGGGCGTGGTCGTGAACGACGTGCCGCGGGCGCGCGACAAGTACGGCGAGTACGGCGGGTACAGCACCTACCGCGCCAAGTACAACGGCCACGCGTCGAGCTACGGGCCGGCGGCGACCACGACGACCGTGACGGAAGTCCGGCCGACGGACCCGAAGACCGGGGCGATCATCCCGGCGCAGTCATTCCTGGATTTGCGGAAGAAGTGATGGTTGGGCGGAACGGTTTCCCGTTTAGCCGCGACCCGGAGCGCAAGCGACCGCGCCGCCCGCAGGGGAGCGCGCCGGCGCGGCACACCGAGTGCGTTAGTCGCGCCCCGCAAGCGAGGCGGCTACAAGAGGACAGTAACGAACCCCGGGAGCACTACGCTCCCGGGGTTTTTCTTGTGCACGCGGGTACGATGGCGCCACGATGACGAGGCGGCGGCGCTGGGTGGTCGGAACGATTCTCGCGGCGCTCGTCGCCGGGGCGGCGGGCGCGTACGCGTGGAAGCGGTGGTGGGCGTGGCGGTCGCCCGAGCATTGGCCGTCGAGCGCGGGGGAGTACGAGGGGCCGCTGACGCGTCACGTGTCGAAGTACGATCCGTCGCGCGGGGCGCCGTCGCGGCCGTGGACCGACCCGGCGCGCGCCGCGCCTGCGCCGTTGAAGTACCGGGCGTACGCCGCGTCGTCGCTCAACGGCGCGATGACCGACTACCTCATCTACCTCCCGCCGGGTTATGACGACCCTGCCAATGCGACTCGCCGGTACCCTGTGATCTACTGGTTTCACGGTTGGCGGAGCGCGCCCGAGCACGGGGCGGTGTTCGCGGAGACGCTGGACGCGGCCGTGCGGGCGGGCAAGGCCCCGCCGATGATCGCCGTGCTGCCGAACGGGCTGGAGGACAGCTGGTTCGTCGATTCGACGGACGGCCGGCAGCCGGTGGAGCAGATCATCCTGCGCGACCTGATCCCGCACGTGGACGCGACCTACCGGACGATCGCCGGTCGCGACGGTCGGGCGACCGAGGGCTTCTCGATGGGCGGGTGGGCGGCGGTGCACCTGGCGGTGAAACACCCGGACGTTTTCTGTGCCGCGACGGTCGTCTCCGCGCCGTTCCACGCGGCGCACAGCTTCCCGCAACTCCCGCCGATCTTCAGCGGAGACGGGCCGGCGTACTCGGCAGAGGACCCGGTCGTCCGCCTCCGCCGGGAGGGGGCGACGCTGAAGGGGCGGATCCGCCTGCGCATGATCGCCGCCGAGGCCGACTTCCACACGCACTTCATGCGCGAGGTTCATGAGCGATTGAAGACGTGGGAGTTCCCGCACGAGTTCGTCGTGGTTCCCGGTGTGAAGGTCCACGCGGACGCGCCGATCTACGAGAAACTCGGGGCGCGGGCGTTCGCGTTTTACGGGGACGTGTTTGGACGTCGTGACGCTTCCGCGGTGCGTTAGTCGAAGGCGATGTTCGCGTCGGGATACGGGGCCGATGGCCGGGACGCGGGTTTGAGGGACACGTAGCGCACCGTTGCCCCGGCGCTAACGGCGAGCGCCGTCGCCAGCCGCGCCTCGATGGCGACGCCGTTCGGGTCGGTCGGGGTGACGTGGCCGACGGCCGCGCGGAAGCCGCCGGATCGGCTGGTGACGATGTGCGGCTCGCCGACGGCCGGGGTGTCCGTGATCGCCGTGACGGTGGCGGACCGGCTGTCGCGGGCGGCGCGGATCTCGCTCAGGCGCGCGCGGACGACCGGGCCGGCCTCGAAGATGTCGACCATGCCGCTGTACGCGAAACCCTCGTCCTGCAGGATGCGCAGGGCGGGGCGGGTATCGGGGTGGACTTCGCCGATGACGGCCTGTGCGTCGGCGGGGAGCAGGGGGATGTAGATCGGGTGCCGCGGCATGAGCTCGGCGATGAACCGCTTGTTCACCATCGACATGTAGTCGGCCTGCGGGTAGTCGACCTCGAAGAAGTGCCGGCCGACGGCCTCCCAGAACGGCGAGTGACCGTCGGCCGGGTCGACGACGCCGCGCATCTCGGCGATCACGACCGGCTCGAAGTAGGACGGGTAATCGGCCATGAAGAGGAACCGGCCGAGCGAGAGCAGGCGCCCGTTCCCGCCGCCGCGGTGGGCCGGCGCGAGGAAGAGGCTCCCGATCTCGCACGGCCCATCGTGCGTCTCGACGAGGTGGAGCGTGCGGATCTCCCTGCGGACGTTGAGGATCGCCGACGCGTGGACGGCCGTCTCGACGCGGTACGCGTAGAACGGCTCGAACCCACCGACCTTGGACGTGATGCCGCAGGTGCCGCAGACCTCGCGGGTGTCGGTCCTTTCGAGCACGAACAGGTAGGCGTCGCCGAGCGGCGGGTCGTCGTCGCCGAGCTTTTCGAACGCGTGGACGGACTGGCGGATGCGGCGGCGGAGGAGCTTCTCGTCGTTCGGGAGCGTGGTCAGGCCGAACCCGGTCTGCGCGCTGAGCGCGAGGAGGTGGGGCAGGTCGTCGAGGGCGATGGGGCGGATGACGTACACGGCGGGGAATTGTATGCCGGGCGGACTATCGCACCCTATGCACCGGGTTTGACCTCACCGGCCGCGATCCGCATCAGCAGCATCGCCGCCAGCTTCGCCCGCTCGACGAGCGTCGGCAGTTCCACCCGCTCATCCGGCGAATGAATCTGATGCCCGACGGGGCCGAGCGAATCGAGAACGGGAATGCCGGCGGTCGCGATCTTGTTCGCATCCGACGCGCCGCCGCTGCTCACGCCGCCCAGGGTCAGGCCGAGCTCGCGCCCGCACATCTGCAATGCGGCGAACAGCGCCCGGCCGGCGTCGGATTGCACCCACGGCGGCGACGTGAACTGCCCGCGCAGCTCGGCGGAGATCCCGTCGGCCGCGCACGCCAGGGCGATCTGGTCGTGCAGCTTTCGCTCGATCGCTTCGGCCTGCTCGGGCGCGGCGGCGCGGACGTTGAACTCGACCGCCGCCGCGTCCGGCACGACGTTGACCGGACCGCCACCGGTGATTCGGCCGACGTTCATCGTCGCACCGTGGCCAATGGAAATGACGGCGGCGGTCGCGTCGAGGGCGAACCGCGCGGCCGCGAGGACGGCGTTCCGGCCCTTCTCGATCTCGCGCCCGGCGTGGGCGCTGCGCCCGCGGAAGATCGCCTCGAAACTGCCCGACCCTTTGCGGGCGACGGCCATATGCGTGGCCGATGGCGCGGGTTCGAAGACGAGCGCCACATCATGTTCGCGCGCGAGCTCGATCAGCGTGTGGGCCGATCCCGGCGATCCGATCTCCTCGTCCGGGTTGAGCGCGACGGTCCACGCGACCCGCCCGGCGAGCGGCGACTGCTCGAGCGCCAGCAGCGCGTACAGGAGCACGACGATCCCGCCCTTGGCGTCGGCGGCGCCGGGGCCGACGTACGACCCGGCGGCATCCGCGCGCCCGCGCGCCGGCGCCTCGGCAGGGGGGTAGACCGTGTCGTAATGGATCATCAGCAGCACGCGCGGCAGGCCCGGCGTGGCATGGTGCTTCCGCCAGATCAGCGTCTGCGGCACGGCGGGCACGTCACTCGGAGCCTCGTGCGCCGCCTCCCCCGGCACTGGCGAATCCGGATGTTCTGGATCGAGGTGGAC
>DATHXE010000848.1:0-2104 GCA_035459845.1 Tepidisphaeraceae bacterium
ACCATCCCGCTCTCGAGCATCGGCGCCAGCGCCTCGGCCGACGCGTCCGCGTGATCCACCAGCAGCCGCAGCCGCGGGTGGCGGTGCGCGTCGATCGCCAGTTGCGGCATCGCCATCGCGATCAGCCCGCGGTTTTCGGTCAGCCAGCGGTACGCCTGGGCGATCAGCTTCAAATCGCGCAGTCCCTTGCGGGCGACGGCGACCAGCACGAGCCCGCGCTCGCGCGTCACGGCCAGCCGGGCGTCCGGGCACATCGGCGCCCGCACCGGGCACTCGAGCATCTCCCCCTTCGCCTGCCCCAGCACGGCCGACACGATCGGCCCGGCGTCGTTCAGGTCGCCCGTGAAGTCGATTACCTCGCTGACCGCCTCGTCGGTTTCGCCGCGATCGCTCAGCGTCATGCGCGGCATCTCAAAGCTCGGCGCGGCCGGTGCCGCCGGCATCGCGGCCCCGAACGACGGCGCGCTCGCCACAGTCTCGACCGCCGCCACAACCTCGCGCACCGATGCGACCGGCATCACGCGCTCGTGTTCCTCATGCTCAACGTCGGCCGGCGCCACCGCATCGTCACTCCCCACCTCCCCATCACCCCATCCCACCACCTCTGCTTCGTCTGCCCTCAAAACCGCCTCGGCCGCCGCCGCCTTCATCCGGCCGACGAACGCCGCCATCACTTCCCACTGGGCCGCCCCCGCCGCCTGGGCCTTGTCCGGGCGCGGGCGGACGTGCATCACCACGTGCTCGGCGACCGCCGCCGTCGCCCGCACCGCCGGCTCGCCCGTCAGTTCGATTCCCAAGAATTGCAGGCACACGGTCGACAGTTTCCGGTGCACTTTCGCCGCGACCGCCTCCGTCCCCGCCTCCATCAGCGCCAGCGTCATCCGCGGCGAGCCGACGTTCGCCAGCCCCTTGAGCGTGCGGTAGCAGGAGACCACGCCGTCGTGGTCCGTGGTCGACAGCAGCGCCCAGTGGTCGATCTCCTTCAGGAGCGCCCGCGCCTCGGGCGCGCGCAGGTTCGGCAGGACGACCAGCCACCGGTCGACGTCGCAGCTCAGCTCCTCGAGCGACTCGGCCACGCCGCGCGCGTCGAACTGTTCGACCGCCTCCGCCGGGTCCGGGTCGCCGGCGTTCGGCTCGATCGACCGCTCGACGCACGTCAGGCGGAAGTCGCCCGAGTCGAGCTCGATCATCCCGATCCGCTCGCCGTTCGCCGCCAGGTGCCGCGCGTAGTCTCGCACGCGCTCGGCGGCCCGGCCGTTCAGGTGCTGGGAGATCACCGCGGTTACGCCCGGGATGCGGGCAGGGCTCTCGAACTGTTCCGCGGCCTCCGCCGCAGGCGACGTCTCGCTCATGTGCGCCATCTCCTCGGGCGTCAAATCGTTCGAATTGGCGGCGGACTCCGCCGCCGCAGCCGGGCCCTTCCCGCCCGGCGGTACGCGCACCGGCCGAGCCGCGCCCTGCGTCTGCCGCTCGCGCACGCCGCTCAAGAAGAGGTGCCCGATCTCGCTCAGCGACGGATGTTGGCGGGGATTGTCGGACATCGGGGAGTAGCCAGTAGTCAGCAGCCGGTAGTCAGTAGGCCAGACGATCCATCCGCAATCCGAAATCCGCAATCCGAAATCCTCAGGACTCAGCACTCAGGACTTTCGCTCACGCCACTTCCACCACGTTGTTCAGCTCCCCGAACTGGTTCGTCTCGACCAGCGTGTTGTTCGGGTCGGTCATCCACTTCCCGTCGACGACCAGTCGATAGCGGTACTTGCCCTTGGGCAGCGGCAGCCGCGTCCGCCAGCCGCCGTCGCCCTCGCGCATCATCGGCGTGCTGATCGGCGTCCAATTGTTGAAGTCGCCCGCGATCAACACCTTGTGGGCGTCCGCGAACCGGACGGAGAACAGCACTTCGTCCCCGTCCTGCTTCACGCCGTAAAAGTCCTCGAGCTTCTGCTGCGTGGTCTTCCCCGGGCCGGGCGCCGGGCGCGACGACGACAAGTGCGACGGGGCCGCGTGCTCGGGCTCGGAGTCCATCAATTCGAGTTCGCCGAACCCGGCGTGCGCATCCGCGGCGACGACCGCCCGGGCATTCGCGGCCAAGGTCTCGTGCCGC
>DATHXE010000849.1:0-6649 GCA_035459845.1 Tepidisphaeraceae bacterium
GCCGGCCGCCCCGACCCCAGTCGACGCCATCGACCCAGTCCAGGGCCCACGGTCGAGCGGGTCAGGTTCCACGACGCCGAGACGGGGCTCGCCGTCCGCCACCACGAGGCCCGCGGGCCCAAGGACCTGACGACCGTGATCGGCACGCAGCCCGAGGTCGGCGCCGGCGAACGGGCGACCCGTTCATGACGGACGCGGAGCAGCGGGGCGTCGGGCAGGTCATACTCACAGGCCGGCCCGGTCGGCCGGTCATGGGCTTCGCGCAGTTCTGCGCGCCGGGCGGTTCGGTACCGCCCGTCGTCGGCGATCAGGCGCAAGTGTCCGTCCTGGCGGTGCGCGGGGCCGAGGACACCGGCGTACGCCCAGAGCTTGTTGAAGGCTGTGGGTCATCACGACGACCGTCGTGTTGGCGGTAAGCCGTGATCTACTTCTGGTCGATGCGCCACTTGGTGGCCGGGTATTTGTCGAGCTTCGGCTTGGAGTCCATGTCGGTCTGCTGGGCGTTGAGCCCGCCGGGCATGTCGGCGGTGTCGAAGGTCGCGGCGTGGCCGTCGTAGAACAAGAGGTTGGTCTTCTTGCCGCCGCCGTGGCGGGCACTGACGCGGCGGGCGTCATGATCGACGTTGTAGAAGCTGCCGTCGAACAGGAAGACCATCTCCGAGGACATCGGGATCGAGCCCAGCTTGGGGATGACGTAGACCGGCGTCGCGTCGGTCGAGGGGATGAAGTGCGTCGGCACTTTCCCGGAATTGAGCTGGCCCGCCGAGCCCCAGTCGGCGTTGATCCCGTACCACGTGTCGACGATCCTGCCGGTGGTCGACGACTGCGTTCGCCACGGGCTCGAGGTCAGGTGGTCGGTCCGGCTGGCCGGGTACGGCTTGTCGACGTTGGGCGGGCTATAGGTGATGCCGCGGAAGTCGAGCACACCCGACGGACAGAAGAACGGGTTCTGGTCGCTGGCCCCATCGGCGGTCATGCTCGCCGGCGAGGGCGCGGTGACCAGGTCGGCGTTGACCAGAATGGTCGCGTAATTCTCGGCGTTGTAGCCGGCGCCCTGGTTCGGGACGAACAGGAACCCGCCCGGGAGCGCGTAACCCTTGCTGTTGGCCGCGTAGATCGCCTGCGCCTGGCCGAGCCCGCGGAGCTGGGCGAGGCACTTGGTCGTGTTGGCAGCCTCCCGCGCCTTGGACAGGGCGGGCAGGAGGATCGAGATCAGCAGCGCGATGATGCCGATCACCACGAGTAGCTCGACCAGGGTAAACCCGTGCCGTCGGGCCCGCGCGGAGGTGATAGCGGAAGCAGCGTAGCGATAGCGGTAGCGACAGTCGGTGCGCGTCATACGGCTTCTCTCTGCAAAGGGGAGCGACGTGGACGGCGGCCGAAGCGGCCGACGCGCCCTCGGCGTGTGGGTGAGCACATGACCCTCAAACTGCCGGACGCCAAATTGCTCGAACCCACGCCGCCGCCGTCGATACCGGCAACGTTCGGACTGCGCATTGGGATTCGTTTGCCTCTTCCGCCCGATCAGTGGCGTCCTTCGTGTACTGCCCCGCCGGCCCCGCCGCTCTCGATGAAGGCCAGGAGGTCCAGAATCTCCTCCTTCGTCAGCGACGACAGCAGGCCCTGGGGCATCGCGGACATCTTTGACGGCACCCGCGAGTCGATGTCCTTGGCCGCCACGCGCGTGAGCACCTTCGGGGTCAGCGGGTTCTCCATGACGTCGAGCCCGTCGGCGTCCTGCTTGACGATCGGGCCCGAGACCATGTCGCCGTCCTTCAGTTTGATGTTCCAGAGCTTGTACGCCTCGTTGACCTCGGCCGAGGGTTCGAGGATCTGCAGCAGCAGCTTCTGACCCTTGAACCGCTCGCCGACCTTCGAGAGGTCCGGGCCGACGGCCGACCCGTGGCCGGCCACTTGGTGGCAGGCGGCGCACTGCGCCTTCATGAAGGCGCCCATCCCCTTGGCGGGGTTGCGCGACTTGAGGTCGGCCGAGACCTTGTCGGCGTCGGCGGCGAGGTCGGCCAGCTTCCAGTCGGTCATCCGCACCGGCTTGCGCGCCGCGGCCAGCAACCGGTCGGCCTCGGCCTTACTGCTCGCGACGAGCATCAGCCCGCTCATCGTGCCGGCGTGGCCGGGGAAGGTGCAGACGTACGGGTAGGCGCCCGGCTCGCTCGGCGCGGCGAACTCGATCACCTGCTCCTTCGCGTAGTCCACCAGCTTCGTCGCCCAGATGATGTCGTCGCTCTTCGGAACGAACGCCGCCTCGAACCCGCTGGCGCCCAGCTCCAGCGCCTTGCCGGCGACGTCCTCGGCCTTGCCAGGCTTGGTCAGCACCATGTTGTGAGGCATGAAGTCGACGTTGGCGAACGTCAGCCGGACTTTCTTGCCCGGCTTGATCGTGAAATCCTTGACGTCGTACATCATCCGCTCGGGGATGGTGGCGATGCGCACCGTGGTCAGCCCGGGCGTGTCCGAGAGGATGCCGGACTTCTGGGCCACCTCCGCCACCGTGTCGGCGATCACGCCGCCGCGCTCGCCGGCGGCGCTGGTCGCCCAGATCTGCTGCGCCGTTCTCGCCGCGAACCGGGCGCGCGGCTCGGGCGATTCGAGCAGCGCGGCCAGCAGTTGGGGGTTCTTGGCGTTGTGTTGCTGGTAGAGCCAGAGTCCCTCCAGCAGGTGGTGCGCGTCTTCCTTCTTCTTCGGGTCGAACTGCTTGAGCCACTCCCTGGTCGCGGCCAGCACCTGCTTGGAGTCGCGCTCGCTCAGCTCGACGCGGGTGCGGTGGCGGATCCCGTCGATCGGGCTCTTGAGGTTCTCCAGCAGCGCCGGGATCGGCTGCCCGTCGATCGCGACGGGCTTCTGCAGCGGCTTCTCGGTGTAGACCATCCGGTAGATCCGGCCGTGCTCGTGGTCGCGGTTGGGGTCGCGGACGTTGTGCTGCATGTGGCCGATGATCACGTTCTGCCAGTCACTGAAGTAGAGGGCGCCGTCGGCGCCGAAGATGGCATCCGTCGGGCGGAAGTTCTTGTCCCCGCTCATCAGCAGGCCGCGCGACTTGCCCTCCTTCTTCGAGCCGTCGGCGAGGACGGTGGTGACGGTCAGTTCTTCACCCGACGGCACGCCCGAGACGGCGCCGGTCTCGAGGTTCTCGGTCAGCTTGTACTGCTTGATCCCGAGGAACCCGATGACGTTGCAGATCAGGAAGTCCTGCTGCATCGAGTCGGGGAAGTTGGCGCTGGAGACGATCTCGCTCGCCGTCACCGGGCGGACTTCCTTGGCCAGGAGGCGGAACATCTTGAATCCCTTGCCGTCCGGGCGCACTTGAAACGCGTTGCCCATGGTGCCGTCGGTCGCGTAGTGGTTCCCCCAGTAGTCGAACGAGAGCCCGTGCGAGTTGGGGCCGTTCTTGGCGTGGAACGAGATGGTGAACCGCCGGGGGTCGAAGCGGTACTCGCCCGGCGCCGACGTCTGGAGCGACGGACCCCACGGCTGCTCGTGGTTATGGACCATGAAGACGCCGCTCTGCCAGTAGATGCCCCCGTCGGGGCCGTAGACGAAGTTGTTGGCGCCGTGGTGGGTGTCGGAGGAGTCGAGGCCCTGAAGGATGACCTGCCGCACGTCGGCCACGTCGTCGCCGTCGGTGTCCTTGAGGAACAGGATGTCCGGCGCACAGTTGACGATGACGCCGCCGTTCCAGAACTCGAACCCGAGCGGGTTCTGCACGTCGGCGAACTTGGTCACGCGGTCGGCAACGCCGTCGTTGTCGTCGTCGTGAACGATGAACAGCCCGTCGTTCATCGGCTTGCCCGGCTCCCACTTCGGATACGTGGGCCAGCAGGCCGCCCAGAGCCGCCCCCTGGTATCCACCTGCAACTGCACCGGGTTGATCAATTCCGGGAAGCGCTTCTCGTCGGCGAAGAGGCTCACCTTGAAACCCTTCGAGAACGCCATCGACTTGATCGCCTCCGCGCCGTCGGCGTAGGTCAGCCGCCCTTCCTTCCCCGGGTCGGACATCTTGCTCCCGCCGCCGATGTTGGAGATGACCGGGATCGGGCTGGGCATGTTGCCGTCGTCGATCGCCTTATCCTTGCCCGCCGCGCGGGCCCAGATCCGCTCGTCGCGGTTGGCCGTCAGCACGTCGAACATGGTCAGCTCGTGCTTCAGCACCTCGGCGTTGGTCTGACCGTTCACGAACGAGAGCGTCGAGCGGCCGCCCCAGATGTCGTTGCCGTCGCGGGCGCGGTACCGGCTGTTCCAGTACACGTCCTTGTCGAGCACGGCCTTCCGCAGCGACTCCAGCCCGGCCGACGCCTTCACCGGCTTGGCGAGCAGCGCGCGGGCGATCACCTCGGCGAGTTGCCGGTTCCCTTCCTCGGTCAGGTGGACGCCGTTGATCGTCAGCGGCTTGTCCGCCGACTTGAACAGTTCGAGCGACGGGTGGAACAAGTCCACGTACGCCACGCCGGATTCCTTCGCGGCCTCCTCGGTCGCCTTGGTGTAGGCCTCGAGCGCGACGTTCTGTTCCTTGCCATCGGGCAGGTTGGGGTTGTGCGTGTTCTCGTAAGCGATGGGGCTGAAGAGGACGATGCGCGGGAAGCTGGCGCCGTTGGCCTTGGAGGCGCGGGTCCTGCGGACGAACTCGACGAGCTTCGTGCGGTGGTCGTCCGCCTTGGCGACGCCGTCGTACGACTCGTTGTAGCCGAAGAACCCGAAGACCACGTCCGCCTTCACCAGTCGCAGGTACTCGGTCATCGAGACGTGGCCGCGGCTGCGCGGGAAGGAGTCGGGACGGTCGCCGCTGGCGCTCATGTTGCGGAAGCGCACCTGCTGGTCGGGCAACTGGCTTTGCAGCAGCGTCTCCATCCACCCGTCATGCTGCATTCGGTCCGGCAGGCCGTTGCCGAGGATGGCGACGACTTCGCCTTTCTTAAAGGAGAAAGGCGCGGGGTCGCGGTAGGCGGCCGAGACGTCTGCGGGGGTGGCGTCGGCGGCGGGCTGCTTCGCTTCGGCCTTCGGCTCCCGTTTGGGCTTGGGGTCATTCTTGGCGTCGGCCTTGGCCGTCTTGGCCTCGCCCTTGGACTCGGGCGTGTTGTTGTTCGCCGGGATCGGGCTCTCAAAGCCGGCGTACATCTCCGGCTTGATGCCCCGCGCGCGACCGCCGAGGCCAAACGTGTTGGGCTTGAACGGGCCGACGAGCGCGACGTTCAGGTCGGGCTTGATCGCGTCTTCCAGGCCCAGTGCCCAGAAGCACCCGTTCACGAGCAGCCGGCGATATCCTTCGTTGGTGATGTCTTCCGACGCGCCGTAGAGCGTGGTAAAGACGCGGCCGGTCTTGCCGGACGCCGACTGGTACGTGCGCGTCCACTCCGACGGCATCGGCGCCTTCTTGGGGTCGGCGGGCGAGTCGGCCGTCATCCCGTTCAGCGGCTGCGCCACCGTCAGGATCTCGCCGTCGACGGGCTTGCCGACGTAGCCGCCGGCCTGCACCCAGACGCGCGTGACGCCCCGCAGAATCGGGTGTGACTGCTTCTCCTCGACGGCCGTGATGCGCGTGCTCTGCTTGTGGTTGGTGCCGTAGTGGCCGACCCACGTCTGGCCGAGCACCTGGTGCCCGAACCCGGACTCGTATCCGCTCACCTTGCTGTCATGGGAGTACCTGGCGAACGGTTCGTCCTTCGACATTTTGAACGCGTGCGTCGCCGTCCGCATCCCGACCACCGGGCCGCCCCGCCGGAGGTAGGCGTCGAAGTGCTTCATCTGCTCTTCGGGAAAATGCTGGAAGCGAAGGAAAACGACGGCCAGGTCCGCGCTGTCGAGCGCCTCCATGCCCGGCATGTTCGAGTTGCCGGCGACGACCTCGCCGCTGGACGGGTCGACGGTGAACAGGACCGTGCACTTGAAGCCGTGGTTTCTGGCCAGCAGCCGCGCGAGGGCTGGGAGCGTCTCTTCCGAGCGGTACTCGTGGTCGCCGGCGAGGAAGACGATGTGCTTTCCCTTACCGGGGCCGTCCGTCCCTTCGAAAACGAGGGGCGCGGCGTTCGCGCAGCTCGCAATGGTCAACAGTGCGAGAACGACGTGCTTGATCGATCGAGTCATATTGGTCTCCGCTCCCTTCCTCGTAACACTCCGAACCCGGCGTTGCTTACCGACTCGTTACGCTCCGGCGCGAGAACGGTCGCGTGCGAGCCGTGCGCTAGTAGCGGTTGCCGTAGAGCAACACGTCCGGCAGCCGATCTACTTCCTCGATGAAGACTTCGGACGCACCCGGCGGGCGTTCCCACAGCATCGTGCTGCCGGCGTGTTGAGCCGCGCGCCGATCTCCGCCGAGTGAGATTCCGCCCCCGGCCTGGCCGGATACGAGCGAGGCGGTTCCGTCTTTGTGCGTCGCACCGAGGAACGACGGCTTGGCCGGGTCGAGCTCGGCCGTCACGTCGTAGTCGCCTAGCTTCAGGCGCACGCGTCCCTCACCCTCGGCTTCAAGCCTGGCCGGCGTATCGACGAGCTTCTTCCCCGGCGCGACTTCGATCACCGTCAGGAAGCGCGTCGCGGCCTGCTTCTCGCGGGTCGCGATCGACACGTGCCAGTTCGGCGGGTTCTGCCCGCCGCGCTTGTTCTCCTCGTCGACGGCCGGGGCGAAGAACTGGTCGGT
>DATHXE010000850.1:0-5615 GCA_035459845.1 Tepidisphaeraceae bacterium
TGTCCTCTGACTTCTGATCTGGAGCCCCGCATGACTTCGCGCCGCCTCGCCGCCGCCCTTGCCCTGTCGCTCGCCGCGTCCGCCGTTGTCGCGGAGGAGATCACGTGGCGGAAGATCCCGCTGACGGACAAGTTTTACTCCGAGGGGGCGAACGCGGCGGACTTCAACGGCGACGGGAAGTCGGACGTGGTGTACGGTCCGTACTGGTGGGCGGGCCCGGACTTCAAGCAGCGGTACGAGATCTTCAAGCCGACGGGGAAGGGGCCGGAGGGGTCGTGGAAGCCGGACAACGAGTACTCGCGCGACGCGTTCTTCGCGTTCACGTACGATTTCAATAACGACGGCGCGCCGGACTACCTCGTGTACGGCTTCCCGGGCGAGGCGGCGCGCGTCTACATCAACCCGGGCAAGGAGGCGGTGACGACCAACGCGCCTTGGAAGATGGTCAAGGTGTTCGACGTGGTCGACAACGAGTCGCCGATGTTCGGGGACCTGGACGGCGACGGGAAGCCGGACGGCGTGTTCCACACGTCCGACCCGAAGATCGTGCCGCCCAAGACGGTCGAAGTCGTGGACCCCAAGACCAAGCAGAAGGTGATCGACCCTAAGACGGGCCAGGCGAAGACCCAGTCCGCGAACCAGGGCGCGATCGGGTACGCGACGGCGGACTGGTCGGACCCGCTCAAGCCGTGGACGTTCCACGCGGTGTCGACGCCGGGCGGGTGGGCGCGGTTCACGCACGGGTACGGGTTCGGCGACGTGAATGGCGACGGCAAGATGGACATCCTCACCAACCGCACGTGGTGGGAGAACCCCGGCACGAAGCAGGACGGCCCGTGGAAGGAGCACAAGGTCGACATGGGCGGGGGCGGGGCGCAGATCCACGTCTACGACGTCGACGGCGACGGCTTGAACGACATCATCACCTCGCACCAGGCCCACGGCGTCGGGCTGGCGTGGTACCGGCAGGGGCCCAAGGACCCGTCCGGCGAGATCACCTGGACGCGGAACTACATCCTGCCCGACAAGTACGAGCCCAACGCGCAGGGGATCAAGTTCAGCCAGCTGCACGCGATCGATCTGGTCGACATCAACGGCGACGGCCTGAAGGACATCGTCACGGGCAAGCGGTACTTCGCGCACGGCTCGAAGGGCGACGTGGCGCCGCTGGACCCGGCGGTGCTGTACTGGTTCGAGCTCAAGCGCAACCCGGCGGACAAGTCGGCCGAGTGGGTCGGCCACAAGATCGACGACGAGGCGGGCATCGGCGTGCAGGTCGTCGCGACCGACGTGAACGGCGACGGCAAGCCGGACATCGTCGTCGGGAATAAGAAGGGGGCTTGCGTGATGATCCAGGAGCGGAAGTAACGGGCACCGGGCGCGCGGCCCGTGTGGGACCGTCTCGCGGACGCTTCGCTCGCGGAAGTCGCCCTGAGACCGGGCGCTCGCGATCCGCGATCATCGAGGCCCTCGGGTGCGGGTTGCACGATCCAAGTGTTGCAGAAATCGGGTATTGCGCGCCGTTGCAGGGCTGACGCCGCTGTCGCCCCACGCCCTCCCACTTGATATCCCGCCCGCTTGCCCTACCCTTTACCCCTTGTGACCGCCGAGACCGGACGCTTTGTGGCGGACGGTGCGGGGAACCCACGGGAGACGCGTCGGAAGACGTGTTTTCCCACAGGGTCGCAGCGGGCGAACCGCGGCGACCGGGGGCGAAGGGACTCACAAAAGTCCCAGGGCACTTTCAAGCCCCAGCCCGCCAGCTAACCCCGTAGGCATGGGACGTCGTTTTGGATTCGACGGAAGAGTTCACCACGGAGACACGGAGAGGAGAAGAGGATCGAGGGTAGAAGGTAGAGAGTTGAGCGGGCACATCGACGCGCTCCACTCTCAACCCTCCACTCTGAATTGATTTCTCCGTGCCTCCGTGTCTCCGTGGTGAATCAGCCTGCGAATCGGAAACGCCGTCCCCGTTTGAAAGGGCACTACCGTGATGCTCCCTCCCGATGAGGGTGGCACGGGCGTTGCCTCGTCTTGCCGACGATGCGCCTCGTGACACCGACCCCCAAGAGCAGAACGTTGTGCGGTAACGACCGGTTGCGTCGGGCGATCTCCCATTCCGTTTCGGAACCGTTCGGCGTATAGCCGGACTTGTTCCAGACGGAAGTGATTGCCCCGCCGCCGCCGGTCGTTTGTGACAAGCCTATATGGACGCGAACCCGTCTACCGGGAACGACAGTGGCAGCGACGGTCAACAGAAGCCCGAGGCCCTCTCCCTCCTCGTCTCCGAGCGCCCGCGCAATTTGAACTCGTTCGGCGCCGGCGCGCTGCTCTTTGGCGACTGGGGCACCAGCCGCCTGTACGTGCTCGGCCTGGCGTTCCTCGTCGCCGGGCGATCGAGCTTTTACCTCATCCTGGCGATGAGCCTGCTGATCCTGGCGGTCGGCTGGGCGTACACGCAGATCTGCCGGATCTACCCGGACGGGGGCGGCGTCTACACGGCGGCGCGGCACAAGAGCAAGTTGCTCGGCGTCGTCGGCGCGCTCCTCTTGTTCGCGGACTATACGATCACCGCCAGCCTGTCTGCGGTCGAGGCGTTTCACTACTTCGGACTGGGCGACCACCCGGTGCACGTCGCCGCCGAGCCTGACGGGGGTCACGACATCCGCATCGACCACGGCGCCAAGTCGGACGACGGCCAACCCACGCAGGTGGCCCCGCCGGCCCAGCCGCTGTTCCACTGGAATAGTCCGGCGCTTTGGGCGATCGTTTCGATCATCGGGTTGGGCGCGTTCAACCTGCTCGGGCCAAAGCACTCGTCCGGGTTCGCCCTGTTCGCGGCCGCCGGGATGATCGTGATCACCCTGGTCATCACCGTGTTCGCGATTCCGCAGATTCCGTGGGGGGACCTGGGCCGGCGCCTGGGCGACCTCAACCACCGCCCGCTCCACCTGTGGGAGGCCTTTGTCGCGATCGTCCTGGCGCTGTCGGGCGTCGAGGCGATCGCGAACCTGACCGGCGTGATGAAGAAGCCGGTCTACAAGACGGCCAGCCGGAGCATTTGGATGGTCGCGGCGGAGGTCGCGATCTTCAACGTCCTGCTCGCGATCGCGATGTGCGCGATCGCCCCCCCGGAACACACGCTCGGGCGCGAGGAGCACAAGAACGACATGCTCGCGTTCATGGCCCGGTACTACGTCGGCCCGATCGGCGAGTGGCCGGTACGAATCCTCGGCGGGCTGCTCCTGCTGAGCGCGACCAACACGGCGGTGAACGGGCTCATGTCGGTCCTGTACGTGATGAGCCGCGACAACGAGATGCCCCGGTTCTTCCAGAAACTGAATAACTTCGGGGCCCCGTGGATCGGCGCGGTCGTCGCGGCCGGCGTACCGGCGACCGTGCTGATCTTCTTCAACGACCTCGAGACGCTCGCACACCTGTACGCGATCGGCATCGTCGGTGCGGTCGCGATCAATTGCTCGCTGACCGTCTTTCACCCCCGCCTGCGCCGGTGGAAGCGCAAGGGCCCGATGGCCGCGCTGGCCCTGCTTCTGTTGGCCATCTGGGTGACCCTCGCCCTGACCAAACTTCACGCCCTCGTGTTCGTCACGATCGTGATGGCGGTCGGCCTGACGCTGCGCCAGCTGACCAAGTGGGCGGCGGCGCGGCGGCCCAAGCCGAGCCTCCTGCGGCAGGCGATCGTCGCGCAGTTGACGCCCGAGGCGCTGGCGCGGCCGCGCATGATGCTCTCGACGGCGGGCAGCAGCGCGCTCGCCGATTCGGCGCTCGCCGAGGCCGCCGCCGAGGACGCGACGCTGGTCGTCTGCTTCATCCGCGAGGTCGCGCTCAATTACAAGATCGAGGCCGAGACCCGGCTGACGTTCGACAACGACCCGGCCGCCCAGGAAATGTTCGCCGAGTTCCTGGACAAGGGGCACGCGTACGGGGTGCCGATCATCCCGGTGTACGACGCCGGCCCGCACCCGGCCGAGGCGATCGCCGAGCTGGCGGCGATGAACGGGGTGGAGAAGGTGCTGATCGGGTCCAGCCGACGCGGGGCGCTGCACCACATCATCAAGGGGAGCTTCCAGCGGAAGCTGGAGCAACTGCTGCCGCCGGAGATCCACGTGCAGGTGATCGCGCTGGCGCACGCGGCGGCGCCGGCGGGCGGGCGGTCGGAAGCGGACGAGGAGTCCGAGAAGCCGGTGGAGAAGTCGGACGGGTAGTGCGAGGGACGCGCAACCCACGGAGCAAGCTCCGCGGGCTTTCGGGACAGGGTGTTGGCGCACGAAAAACCCGCGGCGCTCGCGCGCCGCGGGTTTGTTGTTTCTACGCGTGACGCGTTACCGGCGCCGCTTGGCTTCGAGGAACCGCCCGTGCTTGCCCATGTCGCGCTCGCGGAGGAACTCGACGAGCCGCGCGACGTGCGGGTTGATCCCGTTCTGCGTGTCGTACTCGGCCAGGGCCTCGGCGAACGGCTTCTTCTTGGAGATGAACAGCCGGCGGACGGCCTCCTCGATCGCCCGCACGTCCTCGTCGGTGAACCCGGCGCGCTTCAGGCCCAGGCTGTTGGTGTCCCAGACGGTGTCGTCCTGGATCTTCACGAACGGGGGGACGTCGTGGTGGATCTGGCTGTAGGCGGCGGCGTACGAGAAGTCGCTGATGCGGACGTAGTGGTGGCTGGCGGCGCCGCCCGACAGGACGACGCTGGAGCCGATCACGACGTGGCCGGCGAGCATCACGTTGTTGGCGATCACGCACCGGTCGCCGATCTGCGCATCATGCCCGACGTGGGCGTTGACCATGAGCAGGTTGCGGCTGCCCATCCGGGTGACCATCCCGCCGCCCTCGGTGCCGGCGTGGACGGTGGTGGCCTCGCGGAAGGTGTTCTGGTCGCCGATCACGACGGTGCTGGGCTCCCCGCGGTACTTCAGGTCCTGCGGGGGGCCGCCGATCACCGACTGCGGGTAGAAGACGTTGCCGGCCCCGATGGTCGTGCGGCCGATGACCGTCACGTGGGCGGTCAGCTTGCACCCCGGCCCGATCTTTACGTCCGGCCCGACCACGCAGAACGGCCCGACCTCGACATCGTCGGCGATGTCGGCCCGGGGGTCCACGGAGGCTAGGTTGGAGATTTGCGGCATGCGTGAGGGGATCGGGAGGTTCGTCCGGTACGTGGGTGTGGTGATCACTATTCCTTCTGGTCGGGCCGGCCCGCGCTACGCACTACCCCCGGGACCGGCTTCTGACTCCTGACTCCTGGTTTCGCTGACTCTTGTTTACGTCGCTTCCAATGGTTCTGAATCTACCAACATGAACTTGATGTCCGCCTCCGCCGCGAGCTTCTCGCCGACGAAGGCCTTGCACCGCACGTGGCCCGTCCGGCTCTTCACCCGGACGGTCACGGCCTCGAGGATCAATTGGTCGCCCGGAACGACCGGGTGGCGGATCTTGACCTTGTCCATCGACAGCAGCACCGCCAGCTTGCCCGTGTGCTCGAGCTTCTGCGACACGAGGATACCGCCGAGCTGTGCCAACGCTTCAACGATGAGCACGCCGGGAAAGATCGGCTGATTCGGGAAATGCCCCAGAAAGACGATGTCGTTGATCGTGAT
>DATHXE010000851.1:0-5638 GCA_035459845.1 Tepidisphaeraceae bacterium
AGTTGCCCCGCGAACGCGACCGTCCCCAGGAGCAGTTCGCTGCCGGTGAGGTGGTACACCAGCCACATCGTCGCCGCGTGCGTCAGGAACGTCCCGGTCAGCGAGACCGTCTGACCGATAAAGAACAGGCGGTAATTGCGGGAGCGCAGCGACCGAAAGAGGTCGAACCGCCCCCCGTTGCGCCGCTCGCCCTCCGCGAATCCAATCGTTTGTGCCGCCATGGTGTGCCGGCAGTGTACGCCACGCGCGACCGCCCGCCACACCCCGTACGCGCCCGCAGGGGGTCCGTTTATCGATCTGCCCCGTCACTTCCCGAAGTGCACCTTCAGGTACGTGTAGATCAGCGAGCACGTCGCCACGATCACGCTCGCCCACAGCGTGATCTTGAGGATCCGCAGCCGATTCGCGATCTCCTTGTCCCGCCACTCCGCCAGCCGCCGGTCGATCTCGTCCAGCTTCCGGTCGATGCGGCTCTCGATGTCGTCCAGCTTCTGGTTGATGTACTGGTCGGCCGTCTTCTTCACCCGCGCCGCGATCCCCCCGAACAGCCCCGACTCCTCGATCTCCTCCTTGATCGACCGGTCCCGCGGCGGCACGTGCGCCCCACCCGCGCCGCCGCCGTGCCCCTGCTGCTCCTGGGGCGGCAGGAACTGGTACTCCTTCGACGACTCGCTCTCCCCCACCAGTCCCGACACGATCGACCCGAGCACCGCCCGCCGTTTGCGGTTGACCTTCGCCCAAAACCCTTCGGTCTTCTTCAGCCGCTTGACGATCACCGGCACCGCATCCTCCGGCCCGGTCTCCAACCCGCGCAGCCGCGCCAGCGCGATCAGCCCGCGCTCGCTCAGCCCGTCGAACCGCATGCTCTTGATCCGCAGGATCTCGAACGCCAACTGCTCCTGCGTCGCGTTCACCGGCACCGGCCGACGGCCCCACCGCACGACGTCGACCAGGGCCGCCCGGTCCAGCGAGGCGATCAGTTGCCGCCGCCCGTGGATCGCCGCCACCAACTCCTGCGGCGTCTTGAACCGCCTGGGCTCGAGCCCGTATTCCTCCGCCAGCGTGTCCAACTCGTCCTTGGGCAAATCCGCGAGTTGCCGAGGCGCGCTGCCGCTGGAAACGATCACCGGTGCCGACGGACTGGCGACCACGGGCAGACCGCCCCCCTCCGCCGGGGGCAGCATCTTCACGTCAGTCTCGCGCCGATCGCTCGCAGGCATACGGAGGACAACTTACCCGGAACCGAATCGCGCTCCAATCGCGGGCTCACCCCTCGATCGCGTTGTGCGCCATCCAGATCAGCACGAACACCCAGCACAGCAGCACGCAGACCAGAACGTCCCCCCAGAACGACTTGAACCGCAGCCTCAACGCGTGCAGCACCAGATATCGCCGAACGACCGTCATGTACCGGTCCCCGCCCGACAGGTACACCACCCAGCCCCACAACGTCTGCACGAGCACGACGGTCGCGTAGATCGTCGCCACCCATCCGACGGTCAAGCGGAAGAAATGGAACGGGTCGAGGTCGAGCATTGATCAACCATACCGCCCGAACCGCCGGACGCGCTCCTTCATCAACCCGGCCAGGTCATCCTGATGGTCCGGCATCCATCCGTTCACGAGCGTTTCCATAGCCCGAAAGGACTCGTCCGACAGTCCGCTGAGCGTGGCCCCCTCGACTTCACCGTAGGACAGCAGTCGACGAAACCGCTCCTCGTTCTCCCAGACGTGTGCAGGTAACCCGGTCGAGACAAATGTCTCCCGATACCCGTCGCGGAAGTCGACCCACCGGTCGTGCTGATTGATTCTCATCCGACTCTGCGCCCTCTGCGTCTCTGCGGTGAATCTTCTACTCCGCCGCCTCCGGCTGTTCAGACTGCACGTTCCCCCCGAACAGACTCGTCCCGATCCGCACCATCGTCGACCCCTCGGCGATCGCCTCTTCGAAGTCGTTGCTCATCCCCATCGACAGGTGGCGCAAACTCGCCCCGCCGATCTTGTGCCACTTCATCTCTTCGAAGATCTCCCGCACGCGCGAGAAGCACTGGCGGATTTCCTTCTTATCTTCCGTCAGCGGGGCCATCGTCATCAGGCCCACGAGCTGAAGGTTCGTCATGGTGTCGATCTGCTCAGCCAAATGCACGCTAGCCCCGACGGCCACGCCGAACTTGCTCTTCTCCTCGCTCGCGTTGATCTCCAGCAGCACCGGCACTTTCTTGCCGAGCTTGGCCGCGTGCGTCTCGATTTCCTCCGCCAGGCGCAAACTGTCGATCGAATGGATGTAGTCCACCATCGGCAGCAGCGGCTTGACCTTGTTCCGCTGGAGGTGACCCAGCATATGCCACCGCACCCGCGCCGGCACCGCCCCCGGCTCCCCGTGCGTCCGCTGCCGCTGCAAAAACTCGTTTACCTGACCGATGCGCTGCTGGATCACCTGTACCCGGCTCTCGCCCAAATCGGCCACCCCGAGCTGCACGATCTCCCGGATCTGCTCCGGGGCGGCCGTCTTGGTCACGGCGACGAGGGTGACCTCCTTGGGCTCGCGACCCGCCTTCGTGGCGGCGGCGGCGATCCGCTCCCGGACCTGCTCGAGCTTCTCGGACAGCGGCGACTTACGAACGGCCACGGCGGCTCCTTCCAGTGCGGACATGGTGCGGCTCCTTCTCCTCCCCCGGCAAACCGCCCAGATTATAAGGGCCGCCCAATTTATGGTATAGGGACGGCCAACCAACCCGCGCCACTTGCCCCATGTCAGACCGCTTCGACCAAGCCATTGCCGCGATCGACGCCGCCAACGCCGAAGACCCCGCCGGCAAAGAGCTTTTGTATTCCCAGCGAATGTCCGCCTGGCTCGCCAAACTCCGACCGGATGCCCCCGAACCCCTCCGCCTCGCCGCCCGCGCCCAGCACCTCCGCCGCTGGGCCATCCCGCGCTCCGCCTATCCGATGGACCGCATCGGCTACCTCACCTGGCGGACGACGCTCTACAAGTTTCACGCCGACGAGGCGTCAAAGCTTCTCGCCGCCGCCGGCTACGACGGGCCGACCATCGCCCGCGTCGCCTCGCTCGTGCGGAAGGAACAGATCAAGTCCGACCCCGACGCCCAGATGCTCGAAGACGTGATCTGCCTGGTATTTCTCGAAAACTACTTCGCCGAGTTCGCCGCCGGCCACGACCCGGAGAAGGTGATCGGCATCCTGCGCAAGACGTGGAAGAAAATGTCGCCCCAGGGGCACGGGGAGGCGCTCAAGCTCACGATCCCGGAGGGTGCGCGGGCGCTGGTGGAGCGGGCGCTGGCACCCGATCAGTGACATTCCCATTCGCGGGTGGATTGGATCGCTAACCCGCAAGCGGGTGTGCTGCGCACACGTGATGCGCGCGGGTTCATTTACCGGGCCCGATTTCCGCGACGTACAACTGCGTCCACGGCCCCTCGTTCACATTGAAGTAGATCCGCTTCCCGTCGGCCGAGAAGATCGGGTGCGGGTGGTTGCGCCGCCAGCTCTTGGCGCCGCCGGACGTCATGAACTTGTGGAGGACGATGTACCGTCCCTCGCCGCCGTTGATGTCGCCGAGCAGGACGCAGAACTCGCCGGGCTTGCCGCCGATCTTGTCCGTCGCGCCGTCCGTGACAAAGAGCTTCGAGTCCGGGCTGACCGACGGGTGCGGCGCGCCGTTGAGCGGCGGCATACCCGGTATTCGGCCCGAGCCGTTCTTCTCTTTGGTGATGCTGAAGAAGACGTGGTTCACCTCGAGGATCCGACGCGAATCGGGATACCACGCCGGGTGGCCCCACCGGTCGTGCTGAAACTCGAGTTGGCCGGTCTCAAGATTGGCGACGGCCAGCCCCTGCCGGTCGCTTACCTTGCCGCGGAAGTCGTTACCGCCCCCGCCTGCCGCGAATTTGAAGAACGCGTGCTTCAAATCAGGGCTGATCACCGGGAAGAACACCGATACCTTCTTGTCCTGGAATTGCTTGGCGAGGTAGTCGGCGTACGTCTTCTCGATCTGTTCGATCGGCGTGACGGTGCGAAGCTCGCCCGTCGCCGCATTCGCGAGCATCAGCCCGCGGTTCTCCCCCGGGTTCCAGTGCGTGCCGTAGACCGGCAGCCACTCGCCGGCCGGCTGGCCGAAGCCGATCTGCAGTCCGGGCGCCACCGCCCGCTCCTTGCCCGTCTCGAGGTCGACGACGTACACGCCCCACTTGCCCTCCCGCACGTCGTGATACGCGACCGCCTTCCCGCCCAGCGTCCACTGCTGACACGCCACGCGGTGCGCGTCCTCGCACGTCAGGTTCCGCGCGATCACCGTCTCCTTGCCCGTCGCCCGGTCGAGAACGACGACCTCGCCCGACTCGCCGTTGGCGGCCTTGGACGAAAAGAACAGGAGCTTCGTGCCGTCCGGGCTCTCGGGGTTGGTGAGGTAGTAGGCGTGGGTCGTGTGCCGGCCGGGCGTCTCCGAAACCGGCTTGATCGTCACGCCGGCGCGCCACGCGGCGAGTGGGTCATTCACCGGCGCGTCGGCGGCCCGCGCGTGAAGGTTCAGTACGACGGCAATGAGGCAAATCAGCGGGCGGACGACGGACATGGAGACCTCCGAAGGTGTCCCTGTATAGCGTCGAGCGCGCCGCAAGTTGAGCTATAAACGACCACTGGCAAGCTTACAGCTTGCCAGTGCCACCCGACTTCCATTTCTCCGACCCGTTCACACCGCCGCGGTCTGCAGCAGATCGCCCACCGTCTTCCCGCCGGTCGACGTGACCGTCACCTCGAACAGCTTCGCCGGATCCGCGTTGTGCTTGAGCGTCACCGCCCCGAGCAGGGGGGTCAGGCCCGAGTCGATCGCCCCGCGCACCGCCGCAAACGTCTCGGGCGTGTTGGGCGCGTTCAGCCGATCCGCGATCTTAACGCTGACCTCGCCCGTGCCGAACTTCGCCCTGCCGTCAGTCGATGCCTCGAGCTGCTGGGCCGCCGCCAGCGCATACCGCACCGCGCCCGCGATGCCCTCGGCCAACGTCGCCGCCCCGGCGATCGGCTGCTTCCGCTGGTACACCAGACCCGACCGGCCGTCCTGATGATCGAGGTAAATGTTCGCCTCATGGCTGACCAGCACGACGCCCGGGCCGTGGTGCACGTGCGCGTAGTCCGCCACGTCGATCAGCCCGTGGTCGGCCAGCAGGTGGCCCTGAATCCAAGTGTGAAAGAGCGGCACGACCTGCGCGTCGGTGATGGCCTTGGGGTCTTCGAGGAAGAGTTTGATCGTGAACTTGTGCATTGCTACGTGCGACGGCCAACGGCCGTCATCCTGAGCGAAGCGAAGGATCCAGCCTCGAACGGCGAGTACCTTTCGCGATGTCGAATGACTTCAAACGGTCGAGCAAGATCCTTCGGAGTTACCCCAGGATGACGGTCACGCGACTCAGGCTTTGACCGGCGCCGGCGGCGCCTGGCGCGTCTGCCACTCGATGTGTGCCTTGTGCGCCGCGTCGATGAACAGGTTCGCCTCCTCGATCAGCTTGTGGGCCGTGTCGGTCGTGTACCGCGTGTCGGCGCCCTCGTGGCGGGCGAACAGGTATCGGCTGAACTGGTCGCCGTGGAACCGGTCCCAGTAGATCTTCGTGTCCACGAACCGCGA
>DATHXE010000852.1:0-2728 GCA_035459845.1 Tepidisphaeraceae bacterium
GCGCGAAGACGGATGCGGACGTCGCGCACGCGATCGCCGTCCGGGAGAAGGTGACCGGCGTGGTGACCGACCGCCTCCCCGCCCGCGGCCGATTGAACCGCGCGCTGCACGCGCTGCGCGCGACCGTCGCGGCCGCGGGCGACGACCCGGCCCCCGTGCTCGCCGGCGCCTCACGCGTTCGCGAGGTCGCGGCCCTCCCCGATTCGGGCGCAGCCGACCCGCGCGTCGCGGCCTTGCTCGCCCAGGTCGAGGCCGTCGCCCGGCCGGACCCGGGCGCCGCCGACTTCGCGCGCCTGGGCCCGATGAGCGACGCGGCACGTGCGGCGGCCGGCAACCGGCTCCAGTGGTCCGTCCGCACGGACGACCCGGCCGTGGTCGCGTACCGCGCGCAGGTCAATGCTACAGAGGACGTCACGCTTGTCTTCCGGCGGGTCGTGCCCGAGGGCGCGTCGGCGTCCACCGCCCGCGCCAGTTACGTCCTGACGACCGAGATCTCGACCGGCGTGTTCGACGACCTCCTGACTGCCGCCGGCCGCTGGGCCGACGTCCGCACCAAGCGCATGCTGCCCGCGTACGACCCGACGCGCGGCGACCCGCGCCCCGGCCCGCGCACGTGGGAGTGGCCGCGCTACGGCCGCGCCCCCGGCATCACCCGCTCGCTCGTCTGGCTCAGCGGCGATTTCGTCCCGCCCGGCCTCGACCACTACCCCGAGTCGATCGGCTCCGAATTCAACCGGTCGGTGATCCGCGACGCCGCGGGCGAGCGGTCGGAGTCGCTCAACCCGACGCGGCGGCAGCCGATGCAGTACGTGACGCCCGCCGCGGCGCAGCTGGCGGCCGGCGTCGTCGGGTGCCGCCTGCCGACGCCCGCCGAGTGGGCCGCCGCGCTCAAGGCCGCCGAGCCTCAGGCCGGCGCGAACCTCCGCGACCGCACCTGGCGGCTCGAGCTCGATCACCTCGCCAAGCCGCAGTTCAACGGCCGGGCGCGGCCGGACGCGGGTGGGTTCGTGCCCGTGGGCGAGAAGCCGTCCGACGCCGTCTGGCAGACCGCCGCCGGCGCGGAGTACGACGACGGCGTGCTGTGGTTCCGCGAGACGCCGGCGAGCGCGCCGCAGACGTTCGTCGACCTGACGGGCAACGTCGGCGAGCTCGTCGCCGACGACGCCGCGGCCGGCAAGGTCTACGTGATCGGGTCGAGCAGTATGTCGCCGCCGACGCGGCCGGCAGATAAGGCATTTGCGTTGTCGAAGGAGCAGACGGAGGGGGCGTGGAGTGACGTCGGGTTCCGTCTCGCCTTCACCGAACCCGCGCCGACGCTGGACAAACTGAGGGAGGCGGTGGCGGGGGGATGGTACGCGACGGCGAAGTGAAGTCCCTCACGTCCGCGCCTGCGTCGCCAGGATGCGGGCGATCGCCTCGCACATTTCCGTGCGGTGGACGCCGGTGAGGCCGAGCGCGAGTTGGGTCTCCATGAGCCCGTACGGGATGCCGGTGTCGTAGCGCTGGCCCTGGGTGACGACCGCCAGGTACTCGCCGCCTTGCTCTCGCAGGTGTTCCTGCGCGGCGGTGAGTTGGATCTCGCCCTTCTCGCGGACGTTGCTGGCGATCAGGTGGGACAGGCTGTCAAAGATCGCGGGGGAAAAGACGTGCATGCCGAAGTGCGAGAGGTAGTTGCCGGCGGGCAGGCCGGGCGTCGCGAGTTCGGCGCGGGCGCGCTCGATGGCGGGCTTTTCGACGATGAGCTCCGCTCGGTAGACGCCGCGCGCCGCGTCGACGGGCGCCCCACGGATCGTGCCGAACAGGTGGAGGTGGCGCTCGAGCGTGGGTTGTACGCCGGTGACCGCCGCGCACCCGAACTCTTCGAAGATGCGGGTCAATTGCCGGGCGCAGCGGTCCTTCGTATCGCTGACGTATACGTGGTCGCCCAGCAGGAGGAGGAAGGGGTCGCCGCCGACGAACTCGCGGGCCTGATAGACGGCGTGGCCGAAGCCTTCGGGCGAGCGCTGCTCGGCGAAGTGGAGGCGCTCGCCGAACGCGTGCAGTTTCTCGGACTGGAGCATCGCCCAGTCCTTCCCGCGGAATGGCCGGGCGGCCTCGCCCTCGAGGCGGCGGAAGTACTCGCGGTATTGCGCTTCCTCCCCCGGCTGGGTGACGATGCAGATCTCCTCGATCCCGGATTCGATCGCCTCTTCGCCGATGATCTGGATGACGGGCTTGGTGAGACCGTCGCGGTCGACCAGCGGGAACATCTCCTTCTGCACCGCGGTGGACGCCGGGTACTGCCGAGTGCCCCGCCCGGCGGCGGTGATGACGGCTTTGCGAACCTTGGGCATGGTGACCCAAGCATAGCGCGGGGGACGCGGAAGGCCAGTGCGCTAAGGCGCGATGAATTCGCCCGACATCCGCTACAATCGACGCGCCCATGGCCCAGACCTCCGTCACCGTCGAGCGCGTCTCCAAGCATTTCGGCACGACCGTCGCGCTCGACGGCGTGTCGGTCGACATCCCGGCCGGCGAGATCTTCTTCCTGCTCGGCCCGTCGGGGTGCGGGAAGTCGACGCTGCTGCGGATCATCGCCGGCCTCCTCCCGCCGACCTTGGGGCGGGTGCTCTTTTCCGGGCGCGACGTGACGGACCTGGGCACCGAGCGGCGCAACGCGGTGATGGTGTTTCAGTCGTACGCGCTTTGGCCGCACATGACGGTCGAGGACAACGTGCGGTTCGGACTG
>DATHXE010000853.1:0-11308 GCA_035459845.1 Tepidisphaeraceae bacterium
AACGGGCGGGCAAGATCCGCCGCGCCCCGACCCCTGACCCCCGGGACCGCCGCATGTTTCGTCTCACCAAAGCCCACGTCCTCCCGATCGGCGTCGACATCGGCCACGACTCGGTCAAGATGATCCAGCTCGAGGTCGTCGGCGGGTCCCTCGCCGTCACCGCCGCCGCCAAGATGCCCATGCCGCCCGAGGTCAAGGCCGCCGTCCCCGGCCCGGCCCACGCCCAGCTCCGCCTCGCCGTCGCCGCGGACCTGGTCCGCCAGATGCTCCGCCAGCACCCGTTCCGCGGGCGCCGCATCGTCGCCAGCCTGCCCCGCGAGGTCGTCCACACCAAGAACCTCCGCCTCCCGCAGATGCCCGCCGCCGAGCTCCCGGCCGTCTGCCAGTTCGAGGCCCGCAACGTCTTCCCGTTCGACACCGACAACGCCGTCGTCCACCACCTCCCCGCCGGCGACGTCCGGCAGGGGGCCGAGGTCCGCCAGGAGGTCATCCTGATGGCCGCCAAGAACGACGACGTCACCGACCTGATCGAGCACCTGAACCGCGCCGGCGTCGTCATCGAGTCCCTCGACGTCGAGCCCTGCGCCCTCTACCGCTCCGTCGAGCGCTTCATCCGCCGCCGCGAGGACGAGGGCGACGTCAACGTCATCGTCGACGTCGGCGTCCGCCGCTCACAGGTCGTCATCGGCAAGGGCCGGGACATCTCCTTCGTCAAGCCGATCGACATCGGCGGGTGGCACTTCCACGACGCGGTCTCCAAGAAACTCGGCATCACCCCCGACGAGGCCGAGGCCCTCCGCCGCCGCCTCATCGAGTCCGGCGAGCCCGCCGACACCGCCGGCCGCCGCGACCCCGTCCGCCAGGCCGTCTTCGACGCCACCCGCACCCCGATGGAAGAGCTCGGCCGCGAGATCTCCCTCTGCCTCCGTTATTACTCCGTCACGTTCCGCGGTCACCGCCCGACCCGTCTCCGCCTCGTCGGCGGCGAGGCCAGCGACCCCCACCTCCAGGCCCTGCTCAACGCCGCCCTCGTCATTCCCGTCGAGATCGGCCGCCCGATGTACAGCGTCGACACCAGCCGCATGAAGCCGACCGACCGTCGCGGCTCGATGTGCGAGTGGGCCCTCGCCCTGGGCCTGGCGCTGCGGACGACCACCAGCCGGTTCGGCCCGCGCGACGGCAAGCCGCGCGACCCCAACCGCCCGGATGACGACGAGCTCAACCCGACGGCCCCCGGCGCCAGCGCCGCCGAGGTCGTGGACCTCGGGCAGGCTGTTCGTGACGTCGCCAACATGCCCGCCCCCGCCGCATCGACCCACCCGACCTACGCCGAGCGCTCGGCCCCGCTCGCCCCCGCCGCCGCGTCCCGCGCGCCACGAACGGAGTCGACCCATGCGTGAACTCGAGTTCCTCCCCGCCTGGTACCCGCAGACGCGCCGCCGCCGCCGCCTGGTCTTCCTCCAGGGCTGGCTGACCGTCGTCCTGGTCCTGGGCATGGGCGCCTACCTCGTGCTGGCCGACCAGAACATCACCAACGACGAGCGCGCCGTCTCGTCGCTCCGCGACCAGCTCCGCCAGTCCGACACCCAGCTCGTCGAGATGGACAAGCTCGACGCCCTCCGCCGCCAGCTCTCCGTCCAGGCCCAGATCCAGTCCCGCCTCGGCTACTACGTCGCCGCCGGCACCATGATGCACACGCTGGACGGCCTGATGCCCCGCCAGATGTCCCTCGTCTCGCTCAACCTCGAGAACGACGAGCGCGTCGAGAACTCCGCCATCGCCGCCGCCAAGGCCGACCCCGTCATCGACCGCCGCCTCAAGGTCCGAATACAGGGCGTCTGCCCGACCGACGTCGACCTGGCCAACTTTATGACCCAGCTCTCCGGCGTCTCGTTCTTCGAGCAGGTCGCCATCACCTACGCCCGAGAAAAAGCCGACGGGAGCCACCTGATGCGCGAATTCGAGGTCACCTTCTACATCAACTTGAACGTCGGCGGCGCGGGCGCGTGACGTATCGTATGTCTCTGTCGACGCCCCGCGCCCCAGCCCCGCTTTCCTAACCGTCACAAGGCGCGGGCGCGGATGACCGATGGACATGAAGGGCGTCCCCCGACGCCCGCCCGAGCCGCCCCGAAACGACCGACCGAGAGCTGTGACCACATGCGGACCGTCAAGTCACAAATCGCCTGGTGCGCACGAGCCCACTGGGGCCTGAGCATCATCATGGGCGGCCTGCTCATCGCGTTCGTCGTCTTCGGGTGGCGGCCCGCCTGGCAGCGCCAGCGACAGCTCCGCGCTGAGATCGAGACCGCGTCCCGCATGCTCAGCCAGAACCAGACCCGCACGTCGAGCATGACGATCCTCCAGGGCGAGGTCCTCCGCCTCAAGCGCAACGTCGAGCGCGAGACCAAAAAGATGCCCAGGACCGCCGAGCTCGGGGAGTTCATCCGCGACCTCACCGGTCAGGCCGGCGGCCTCCGCAAGCTCGTCCACCAGCCCGGCCAGGTCCGCCGCCTCGACCTGTACACCGAGATCCCGATCACCATGAGCTTCGAGGGCGACTTCGGCACCGTCTTCACGTTCCTCCGCCAGGTCGAGCTGATGCCGCGCCAGGTGCGCATCAAGAACGTCACCGTCCGCACCCGCGACCCCAGGCAGGGCGTCGTCGACGTCAACCTGGCACTGAACATTTACTTCTCGGAGCTCTAACCCCATGGCCGCCGGCGCGCCCCCGACATCCTGGACCACCCAACTGGCTCGCGCCGCCAAGGCCGACCCGAAGAAGGCCGCCGTCCTCGGCGGGCTCGTGGTGGTCATGGTGGTCATGTGGGGACGCCTGATCGGCGGGTCGGGCACCGGCCCTGCCGCGGCCGTCGCCAGCCCGACCGCGCCCGCCCGCTCCGGGGGCGCTCCGACCGCGTCGGCGTCCGCCACCCCCCGTGGCGGGTACCGCGTCGCCGCCGCCGCCGCCCTCCAGGAGTGGGCCGGACGCCCGCTCTCCCCGCTCAGCCGCAACTTGTTCGCCATCAATTACGACTTCTTCCCGCAGGACGGGTCCAAGGCCCCGGTCCTGCGCGTCCCCCAGGGGGACGGGTTCTGGGATCAGCTCGCCAAGTCCATGACCGCGCGGGCCGACCAACGCAAAGAGCACGAGGTTCTGGTCGAGAACTTGCGCCTGCAGGCGGCGCAACTCAAGGTCCAGAGCACCGTGATGGGCGCTTCGCCAAAGGCGCTCGTCAACGGCGAGTTAGTGGGAATCGGGGACGTCGTCGCGTCGTTCCGCGTCGAACGAATCGACGCGCGCAGGATCGTGGTCGAGCGCGAGGGCATCAAGCTCGAAATACGGTTCTGAGCGAACGACGCGCACGCGACGTGCGCGCGCCGGCCGGCAAGGGCCGGGGTTGCGGGTTCACAGGCCCCGCAGCCCCACACCGGCCGCCGACCGGCGACAGAGAACTCTCGATGCCCGCACCGGGCGCCCGCGCCTTACCCGGCCGCACACGCGGCCGCGCGCGAACGCCTTACGATCGGCCGCCCTTCAGACCGGCGGCTCGGAGGAATTGTCAGATGGCTAAGATGTCAAAGACCGCGGGGCTCCTTTTCATGGCCGCCGCGTCCGTTTATTACGGTCAGGGTGTACTGGCTGCCCCGGGTAAATCGGGCGCCGCGCCGGCAGGGGGGGGCAAGACCCCCGCCACCGACGTGCGCCTCCTCGAAGACCTCTCCCCCGGCGCCCCGGCGCCCGCGACCGCCCCGGCCGCCGCCGCCGGCGAAAAGCCCGACGCCGTCGTCGACGCCAAGGACGCCGCCCCCGCCAAGGCCGAGGGCCGCAGCGTCTCCAAGTCCGAGGTCGCCGTCTCCGACGAGGGACAGGTCGAGATCCACGTCAACGACGCCTCGCTCATCGAGGTCCTCCGGATGCTCTCCCTGCAGTCGCAGAAGAACATCCTCTGCTCGAAGGACGTCCGCGGCACGGTCACCGCCAACCTCTACAACGTGACCATCCGCGAGGCCCTCGACCAGATCCTCCACATGAACGGGTACGCCTACCGCGAGAAGGGCAATTTCATCAACGTCTACACGGTGAAGGAACTCCAGGCCATCGAGGAGGCCGAGCGCAAGACCACCACCGAGGTCTTCCGCCTCCACTACACGCCCGCGGCCAACGCCATGAACATGGTCAAGCCGGTCATGTCCCAGATCGGCCAGGTCTCCGCGACCACCCCGTCCCAGTCCGGCATCGCGACCGGCGGGACCGACGTCGGCGGCGGCTCCCACGCCACCCAGGACATGCTCGTCGTCACCGACTACCCCGACAACCTCGAGCGCGTCCGCAAGGTCCTCAAGGACGTCGACCGCCGCCCGCAGCAGGTCCTCGTCGAGGCCACCATCCTCCGCGCCGCACTGAGCGAGGACAACGCGCTCGGCGTCGACTTCAACGTCCTGGCCGGCGTCAAGCTCAACCAGTTCAGCTCGTCCAACGGGCAGATCACCAACGGCGGGATCTCGAACGGGACGTCCGCCGACTTCTCCCACGGCTTCGGCTCCGCCGGCACCGGCAACTCGTTCTCGTCCTCCGTCCCCGGCGGGTTCAAGGTCGGGTTCGTGTCCGACAACGTCAGCGTCTTCCTCTCCGCCCTCGAGGGCGTGACCGACACCACCGTCCTGGCCAACCCCAAGATCCTCGCCCTCAACAAGCAGAAGGGCGAGGTCATCGTCGGCCGCAAGGACGGCTACCTGACCACGACCGTCACCGAGTCGTCCACCGTCCAGACCGTCGAGTTCCTCGACACCGGCACGAAGCTCATCTTCCGCCCGTTCATCGGCGACGACGGCTACGTCCGCATGGAGATCCACCCCGAAGACTCGTCCGGCGGCCTCACCGGCGCCAACCTGCCCTTCAAGATCACGACCGAGATGACCTCCAACATCATGGTCAAGGACGGGCACACGATCGTCATCGGCGGCCTGTTCCGCGAGTCGTCCGACACCGGCCGCAACCAGGTCCCGGGCCTGGGCAACATCCCCCTCGCCGGCGCCCTCTTCCGCCAGCAGCGCGACCGCACCAACCGCGAGGAAATCATCATCCTCCTCACCCCGCACGTCATCAAGGACGATTCGGCCTACGCCAGCGTCTCCGAGGACGAGCTCCGCAAGGCCGAGCGCCTGCGCGTCGGCGTCCGCAAGGGCATGATGCCCTGGGGCCGCGAGCGCCTCGCCGAGGCGTCGTACCAGTCCGCCATGACCGAGCTCAAGGCCGGCAACAACCAGCGGGCTCTCTGGCACCTCGACTGCGCGACGAACCTGAACCCCAAGTTCATCGAGGCGATCGAGCTCAAGCAGAGCGTGACCGGGCGCGAGATCTCCACCGTTGACGGCAGCTCGATCCGCGGGTTCGTCCGCCGGGCCATGCTCGCCGACAAGGGCGTGATCGTCGTCCCGCCGCCGCCTGTCACCCCCGGCGCCAGCGCCCCGGAGAAGAAGGAAGCGGACGCGCCCAAGCCCGGACAGGCGTCCGCCGGCAGTACGGAAGACGCCTCGAAGCGCCCGTCCTCCGGCCCCGAGTCCGTCGCCCAGGGCGAGCCCGGCCAGCCCGACACGCTCGACCTGCCCGACGACGGTCAGCCCGAGGCCGACCAGGTCGTCGCCGGCACGCCCGCGCCGTCCGAGAAGAAGGACGACGCCAAGGCCGACGCGAAGGCCGAAGCCAAGGTCGAGTCGGTCAAGGCCGACGAGAAGCCCGCCGCGACCAAGCCCGAGGCCGCCAAGCCCGACGCCAAGCCGCAAGTGACCGTTACGGAACTTCCGCTTGACGAGGTTAAACCGGACGCGCCGTCTGCCGATGAAAACAAGTAACCGGTCGTCGTCCACCGTCCCCTGAGAGGCCGGCGCGTACACCGCGCCGGCCTCTTCTCGTTCAGCCCCGGGAGGGCGAGGCTCCGTCCGAGCCGTTCGCCACGCTTCCCGTCCGTCGCCCAGGAGATTCACGATGTCCCGCCTCACCCGCATCCTCGCCGCCGCCGCCCTGACCACAGCCGTTTCCGCCGGCCTCACCGGTTGCGCCGCCAGCGGCGAGAAGACCTACGGCGAGAAGCAGAAGGAGGCCCGCCGCCAGCACTGGGCCGACGCCCGCGCCGGCGTCCTCCACAACCTCGCCAGGGAGCAGTACCAGACCGGCCACTTCGACAAGTGCAAGGTCACGCTCGACGACGCGCTCAAGCTCTCCCCCGACAACCCCGCCCTCCACGTCCTCTACGCCAAGCTCTCGATCGAGCAGGGCAACCTCGAGGTCGCCGACCGCGAGCTCGCCACCGCCCGCAAGCTCGCCCCCGCCGACGCCGAGGCCGACTACCTGTCCGGCGTCGTCTGCCAGCGTTGGCAGAAGATGGAGCAGGCCCACGACTACTACAAGACCGCCGCCGAGAAGTCCCCGTCCGACCTCGCCTACCTGATGGCCCAGGCCGAGTGCCTCGTCGCCTTGAACCGCCCGACCGAGGCGCTCGACATGCTCGGCGCCCGCGTCGTCTACTTCGAGAACTCCGCCCCGCTCCGCGACGCGGTCGGCGGCCTCCTCATGCAGGCCGGGAAGTACGACAAGGCCGTCGAGATGTTCCGCCAGGCCAGCATCCTCGGGTCCGAGGACCCGGCCATCCGCGAGCACCTGGCGATCGCCCAGTTCCGCGCCGGCCAGCACCGCGACGCCGCCGACACGCTCGCCCGCCTCCTGAAGGACGACCGGTACGTCAAGCGCGCCGACCTCTACCTCGCCCAAGGCGAGTGCTTCCTCCGCCTCAACCGCCACCGCGAGGCCCGCGAGTCGTTCGAGATGGCCTCGCAGCTCGCCCCGAGCAACCCGGCCGTCTGGCTCGGCCTGGGCAAGGCCGCCATGGAGCTCGCCGACGTCCGCCGCGCCGAGATCGCCCTCCGCCGCTGCCTGACCCTCGACCCCGCGTCGTCCGAGGCCAACCTGCTCCTGGGCTACGCCCGCCTGAAGCAGGACAAGTACCCCGACGCCCTCGCCTCCTTCCGCAAGGCGTCCGCCCTCGCCCCGGAAGACTCCACCAGCCTCTGCATGGTCGGCTTCACCCTCGAAAAGCTCGGCAAGAAGACCGAGGCCTTCGAGTGCTACCAGAGGGCCCTCAAGCTCAAGCCCAGCGACGACCTCGCCACCCGCCTCCTCGCCGACATCCACCTCGACTAATGCGTCGCATCCCCCTGATTGCACTTGGGACTCAGGACTCAGCACTCCTCTCCTCGAGGGAACCCGAATGCGCCGCGGCCCCGTCCTCCTGTTCATCTGCCTCCTGATGCTCTGCGGCGGGATCGCGGCCCTCTACACCGCGCCCCAGATCCCCATCCGCGGCCTCCAGGACGTCCAGCTCGACCGCCTGATCTGCGGCTCCTGCTTCGCCCTCGCCGCCCTCACCGGCATGATGGGGATCGTCTCGTTCCGCGTCGCCGCGTTCAAGCTCGCCAGGCGCGTGACCGCGCTCTCGGTCACCGACCGCAAGACGCTGCTTGACGCCAACCACCCCGACCTCGCCCCGCTCGCGTTCGCGATCAACGACCTCACCGAGCAGGCGCGCCAGTTCGTCGAGCGCGCCAAGCTGCGCGTCAAGGAGCTCGAGATCCAGCTCAAGGTCGCGACCGCCGAGCGCCAACACGCCGAGTCGATCATCTACTCGATCTCGGACGCGGTGCTCGTCACCGACCCCTTCGACGAACTCGTGCTCGCCAACGAGTCCGCCGCCCGGACGTTCGACTTCGACGTCGCCACCGCCAGCCGCAAGCCGGTGAACCAGGTCCTCCGCGACCCGAAGATGATCGAGCTGATCCAGGAAATGCGCCAGAGCAACTCGCGCTCGGGCCGGCGGATCGTCGAGCACCAGGTCCGCACCCCCCAGGGCGGGCGCACGTTCAAGGTCACGCTCTCCTGCGTGTCCGACGGCGCCGCCGCCACCGCCACCGCCCTCCCCGGTGCCGTCCCCCAACCCGTCCTCCCGACCGGCGTCGTCGCCGTCCTCCACGACATGACCAAGGAGAAGGAGGTCGCCGAGATGAAGAACGACTTCGTCTCCAGCGTCTCCCACGAGCTCCGCACCCCGCTCGCCTCCATCAAGGCCTACGTCGAGATGCTCATCGACGGCGAAGCCACCGACGACAAGACCCAGGCCGAGTTCTACGAGGTCATCCAGAACGAGGCCAACCGCCTCTCCCGCCTGATCGACAACATTTTGAACATCAGCCGCATCGAGTCCGGCCTGACCAAGGTCAACAAGCAGCCCCTCTCCCTGATGGTCATCATCAAGGAGGCCCTCGAGGTCATCAGCCCCCAGGCCGCCAACAAGAACATCACCCTCAAGGAAGCGTTGACGCCGGTCTTTTATCAGACGCTCGCCGACCGCGACATGCTCTACCAGGCCGTCCTCAACCTCTTCTCCAACGCCGTCAAGTACACCCCCGAGGGCGGCTCCATCACCGCCGAGACCCGCGTCGACGAGGCCAAGAAGATCGTCATCACCCGCATCTCCGATACCGGCGTCGGGATCCCGCCAAAGGACCTCCCCTTCGTGTTCGATAAGTTCTACAGGTGCGAAGCCAATAACCGCATGGCCAAGGGTACCGGCCTGGGCCTCTCGCTCGTCAAGCAGATCATCGAGGTCGTCCACAAGGGCCGGATCTTCGTCGAGAGCAGCGTAGGAAAAGGCAGCACCTTCGGCTTCGAACTGAAGCTGGCCGAGTGACCGGGATTGCCCTGAACCCTGAACCCTGAACCCTTCTCACTCCCATGACCGAAAAAACCATCCTCGTCGCCGACGACGAGACCCACATCCTCGCGGTCGTCTCCCTCAAGCTCCGCAACGCCGGCTTCACCGTGCTGACCGCGCGCGACGGACAGGAAGCCCTGGAGATGGCGCAGGCCAACCAGCCCGACCTCCTCATCACCGACTACCACATGCCCCAACTCTCCGGCATCGAGCTGTGCCAGCGCCTCAAGCAAGACCCGGCCACCGCCGGCATCCCCGCGATCATGCTCACCGCCCGCGGCTACCAACTCGAGCCCGCAGACACCGAACAGTCCGGCATCCTCCGCATGTTGTCCAAGCCGTTTTCCCCGCGCCAACTCCTGACCACGGTAAACGAGGTCCTCGAACAGTACCCCAGGGTCGCCGCCTGACCCCTAATCCGCCGAAGAACCGCGCCCGGGTTGTTAACGGGCGCACCGCACCACCCCCGTCGCTCCCAAGTCGCACCAGGGACGAGATCATGCCGAACAGCAGCGTCACTCATACTCCGGTCGCCGCCACCACCCCGACGGGCCACGCGGCCGTCGCCCAGCCGGCGTCGATCCTCACCCCCGCCGTCCTCGACGCCCTCGCCGCGCGCTTCCGGCCCGGGGGCCTCTGCCTGATCGTCCTCACGCCCGACGGCCGCATCGCCTACCACGACCCCGCCGCCGCCCCGTTTTTCCAGCGGTTCGTCCGTCCCCATCTCGACGGCTCGTCCCCCGACCCCGTCGACGCGCCCCTCCACGACCGCGTCCGCCTCACCACCGCCGCGTCCGGCGTCGCCACCTGGCGCCTGCTCCCCGGCGTCGAGGTCGCCGCCTTCCCACACGTCGACAAGCGCCACGTCGCCGCCATCGTCCTCCTCGCCGCCAAGGCCCCCAACTTCCGCCTCGGCGAGGACGTCGTCCGCGCCTGCTCCCGCCTCGGCCTCGACGGCATCTGGCTCGGACAGCAGGCCGACGACCTCCCCGCCTACGACGAGCCCGCCCTCCAGCGCAACGCCCGCCTCCTCCTGGCCATGATCCGCGACCAGGCCCGCATGCTCGGCCTCGAGCAGGAGCTCGACTCCCTCTCCGGCCAGCTCTCCAACACCTACGAAGAACTCTCGCTCATCTACCAGATCTCCAGCGGCATGAAGGTCAACCGCCGCGCCGCCGACTTCTTCAAGCAGTCCTGCGTCGACGTCATGGAGTGCATGGGCGTCCGCGGCATGGGCGTCGCCCTGTCCGGCGAGAAGGCCCAGCTCATCGAGCCCGCCCTGTACGGCAAGGTCGCGCTCCCCGCGTCCCGCCTCCGCCAGCTCGCGACCGACCTCACCCGCGCCCTCCGCGACCGCAACGGCGCGCTCCTGATCAACGACCTCGCCCGCGGCGACAAGGCCTTCCGCTGGCTCGCCGAGCAGCACGATGTCCGACAGCTCATCGCCGTCCCCCTCCAGCGCGGCGACGAGGTCCTCGGGTGCATGTTCGGCCTCGACAAGACCGCCGCCGACTTCGACTCGGTCGACGCAAAGCTCCTCAACTCGATCGCCAACGAGTGCGCGATTTACCTCGAGAACGCCAAACTGTTCGACGACGTCCACGGCCTCATGATGGGCCTGTTGCACGCCCTCACGTCCGCCGTCGACGCCAAGGACGCCTACACCTGCGGCCACTCCGAGCGCGTCGCCCTCCTCGCCAAGCGCCTGGCGAAGGAGATCGGCCTCCCCGACGCCCAGGTCGACCGCATCTACATGGCCGGCCTGCTCCACGACGTCGGCAAGATCGGCGTCCCCGAGGCCGTGCTCCAGAAGGCCGGCCGCCTCACCCCCGAAGAGTTCGAGCACATGAAGCGCCACCCCGCCGTCGGCGCCCGCATCCTTGCGGACATCAAGCAGGTCGAGGACATCATCCCCGGCGTCCTCCACCACCACGAGAAATACGACGGCAAGGGCTACCCCGCCGGCCTGTCCGGGCAAAACATCCCCCTCATGGGCCGGATCATCTGCCTCGCCGACTCGTTCGACGCCATGACGTCCAACCGCACGTACCGCCGCGCCCTGCCGCTCGAGGTCGCGCTGTGCGAGATCCGCCGCTGCTCGGGCACCCACTTCGACCCCGTCCTCGCCGAGGCCTTCCTCCGCATCGGCGCCGACACGCTCCGCGACCTCCTCGACGACTACCAGGGCCAGGCCCGCAAGCGAATGGAATTGCAAGAGACGCTGCGAGCGGCATGAACACCGAGTTCTGAAGCCTGAACCCTGAACCCCGAACCCTCCGGCCCCATGCTCAAAGCCGAAGACTACAACAACGTCTGCGTCGTCGCCCTCACCGCCGACCTCACCCACGAGGCCGCGCTCTCCGTCCGAAAGACGGCCGAGGAGCGCATCGACCAGCGCCAGATCGTAGACTTCGTCGTCGACTTCGAGAAGGCCGCCTTCATGGACTCCGAAGGCCTCGAGGCCCTCCTCTGGCTCAAGCGCCGGTGCGAGGACCTCTTCGGCCAGCTCAAGCTCGTCAACCTCGACGAAAACTGCCGCA
>DATHXE010000854.1:0-3297 GCA_035459845.1 Tepidisphaeraceae bacterium
TTCTTCTGGCCGCTCGATTTCACGTTCGTCTGCCCGACCGAGATCATCGCCCACAACCACCGGTTCGACGCGTTCCACGAGAAGGGCGTCCAGCTCGTCGGCGTGTCGATCGACTCTCACTTCACCCACGCCGCGTGGCGGAGCACACCCAAGGAGAAGGGCGGCATCGGCAACGTGAAGTTCCCGATGGTGGCGGACCTGAAGCGCGAGATCCAGACGGCCTACGGCATCGCCCACCCCGAGGCCGGCGTGGCGATGCGCGCCACGTTCCTGATCGACCGCAACGGCGTGGTGCAGCACCAGACGGTGAACAACCTGCCGATCGGCCGGAACGTCGACGAGCTGCTCCGCGTCGTGGACGCGCTGCAGTTCACCGAGACCCACGGCGAGGTCTGCCCGGCCGGGTGGATCAAGGGCGACAAGGCGATGAAGCCGACGGCGGAAGGCGTGTCGAAGTACCTGAGCGAGCGCGGGAGCAAGCTGTAGTCGCGCGGGTCCGTCATCCTGAGCGCAACGAAGGATCTAGCTTTCACGGCGAGGGCCGCTCGATTTGTCGGGCGGCCCTTCGTGATTCGGGGCTGGATCCTTCGCTGCGCTCAGAATGACGGTGGGGCGTCATGGCGCCCGCTCGCACCTCCGGTGAGAATCCGACTCCACAGGAGTCGGCGTGGCGGGTACTCTTTCCGGTCAATCACCTTCAGAGGAACCCTATGCCCACCCCGCGCCCGTCCCGCCGCCGCGTGCTCGCCTCGTCCGCCGCCGCCCTGACCGCCGCCGGTTTGCTCAAGACGCCGCACGTCTGGGGCGCCGACGAGAAGCCCGCGCCCAAGATCGCCAAGACGGACAAGCTGCGGATCGCCGTGATCGGGTGCGGCGGGCAGGGCACCGGCACGCACATCCCCGCCGCCCTGCGCGAGAACATGGTCGCGATCTGCGACCCGGACCCGAACCGCCAGAACAAGGCCCTGGAGGCCGCCGCGTCCAAGGCCAAGCTGATGAAGGTCGACTTCGACCCGGCCAAGGTGCAGCGGTTCGACGACTACCGCCGGATGTTCGACGCGCTGGGCAACAAGCAGCTCGACGGCATCCTCGTCGCCACGCCCAACCACCACCACGCGCTGCCCGCGCTGATCGCGATGAAGCTGGGCATCGCGGCGTACGTCGAGAAGCCGCTGTGCTACTCGATCGCCGAGGCCCGGCAGCTCAGCGACGTGTCCGTGAAGCAGAAGGTGGCGACGCAGATGGGCAACCAGGGGCACTCGGGCGAGGGGTATCGCCGGCTGTGCGAGTACATCTGGGCCGGGGCGATCGGCAGCGTGTCGGAGGTCTACTGCTGGAGCGACCGGGCGAACGGCGGGGTCGGGCCGCGGCCTGCCGAGATGGAACCGCCCAAGGGCATGAACTGGGAGAACTGGATCGGCCCGGCCCCGTTCCGCAAGTGCCACAAGGACCTGCACCCGCACGAGTGGCACGGGTGGCACGATTTCGGCGGCGGCTCGCTCGGCAACATGGGCGCGCACGTGCTCGACGGCGCCCACTGGGCGCTCAAGCTCGGGGCCCCGCAGGTGATCGAGGTCGAGGAGATGGTCGGCGGATCCGACGAGCGCTTCCCGCTGGGCGTGCGCATCCGCTACGAGTTCGCGGCGCGCGAGGGGATGCCGCCGGTCAAGCTCTGGTGGTTCGACGGCAAGAAGAAGGGCGCCGCGGCCGCCGCCAAGGGCCCGACCGACGCCGACGCCAACGACGACACGGTGGACGCCAAGGCCCGCAACAAGCCGCCGATCGTCGACGAGCTGGAGAAGAAGTACAACACGAAACTCGACTCGAACGGCACCGTGTTCGTGGGCGACAAGGGGATCATGGTCGCCGGCACGTACGGGGGCGGCGTCCGCATGCTGCCCGACGAGGCCCAGAAGAAGTTCCCCCCGCCCGCCAAGACGATCGAACGCGTCTCGGGCGGCCACCACGGCAACTACTACAACGCGATCCGCACCGGGACCAAGGCCGTCTCCAACTTCGAGACCGCCGCCCGGCTCACCGAGATCATCATCCTCGGCGGGATCGCCATGCGCACGGGCAAGGGCAAGCGCCTCGAGTGGAACACCGAGAAGGCGGAGTTCGCCAACTCGCCCGAGGCCACCCGCCTGGTCGGCCGCGAGAACCGCAAGGGGTGGGAGGCGTAGGCGTCGACCGGCGCGGACCGTCATCCTGAGGTACTCCGAAGGATCCAGTCTCGAACTATCGGGCCCGCTCGACGTTGGCGGGCGGGCCCGGACGTCCGAAGCTGGATCCTTCGCTGCGCTCAGGATGACGGGAACACCTCGCCCGGCTGTGGTGAACTGACCTGCGCGGCCCTAGAATCCGCCCCGCCCATGCCCGACCATTCCGACCTCCACCACACCCGGTCCTTCGCCCTCGCCCCAGGCGGCGGGTCGGAGCAGGTCGACGTCGCGTCCGAGGAGATGCTGGTCAACATGGGGCCGCAGCACCCGTCGACCCACGGCGTGCTCCGCCTGGCTCTGCGCACCGACGGCGAGCTCGTCCTCGAGGCCGTGCCGCACCTGGGCTACCTGCACCGGTGCAAGGAAAAGATCGCCGAGAATCTGCCGTACTACCAATACATTGGTTATACGGACCGCATCGACTACCTGGCGGCGATGAACAACAACCACGCGTGGGCGATGTCCGTCGAGCGGCTCGCGGGGATCGAGGTGCCCGAGCGGGCGGAGTGGATTCGCGTGATCTCGGCAGAACTGAATCGCATCGCGAGCCACCTGGTGAGCTTCGGCACGTACGGGCTCGACATGGGCGCGTTCACGCCCTTCCTCTACGCCTTCCGCTAGCGCGAGTACCTGCTGGACCTGTTCGAGCAGCTCTGCGGCGCCCGGCTGACGCTCAGCTACATCAACGTCGGCGGCGTCACGTGGGACCTCCCGCCCGGCTTCCTCGACAAGATGGTCGAGTTTCTCGACTACTTCGAGCCCAAGATCGACGAGTACGACCAGCTCCTGACGTTCAACCACATCTTCATCAAGCGCACCGCGAACGTGGGCGTGCTCGAGAAGGACGTGGCGATCGGCTACGCGTGCAGCGGCCCGATGATCCGCGGCAGCGGCATCCCCCTCGACCTCCGCCGCGACCGGCCGTACTCGGTCTACGACCGCCTCGAGTTCGACGTCTGCGTCGGCACCGGCCAGGTCGGCACGCTCGGCGACTGCTGGGACCGGTACTACGTGAAGATGCGCGAGATGAAGCAGTGCTGTCGGATCCTCAGGCGGTGCGCCGAGCAGGTCCCCG
>DATHXE010000855.1:0-8609 GCA_035459845.1 Tepidisphaeraceae bacterium
GCCAGAGTTCGGAGCCGTCGGCGGTCTTGTAGGCGACGACGTCGCCCCACTGGCTGATGATGTAGACGGTGTCGCCGACGACGGTGGGGGTGGCGCGGGTGCCCTCGTAATTGCCGCCTGTGCGGCCGAGCTTGGCCTTCCAGACTTGGGATCCGTCGACGGCGTTGAGGCAGTAGACGAAGCTGGAGCCGGCTTCTTTGTCGTCGCCGGCGGTGTAGATCTTGCCGCCGACGACGGAGACGGACGAGTACCCGCCGCCGGTGCCGGTGACCTTCCAGGCGAGGGCCGGGCCGCCCGCGGGCCATTCCTTGAGCAGGCCGGTCTCTTGGGAGATGTTGTCGCGGCGCGGGCCGTGGAACTCGGGCCAGTCGGTGGAGGTAACGTTGGCGGTGTCGGCGGCGAGCGACGCGCCGGAGAGCAGGGCGGCGGCGGTCAGGGTGGCGAGGCGGGTGGACCAGGTGCGGCGGCGGCGGCGGCGAATGAGCATGGGCGAGACCCTCGGATGGGGGGTGTGCGTGATGGGCGCGCAGCGGCCGCGCGCCGGTAACCGTGGTACGCCGGGGAGGGGGTGATGTTGCGGTCTGGCGCGCCGATCGTGGTGGAGTCGGGTAGGTGCCGGAGGCGCGAGGAGATTTCGGGTGCCATGCCCTCGCGAGCCGTCGGGCGGTTTGACTCGCGAGGGGTGCCGTCGGCTCGCGTGGGCATGCCCCAGATGCGTTCGATCTCGTTACGAATCTCGTTGGGTTCGGTCCGAGATCGAGCGTCACTGGGGCATGCCCACGCCCCGCGAATGTACTCCTCTGCAACCAGCGGTTTTCGGCGCGGTGCGAGGGCATGGCACCCGGAACCGTCGCGACAGAGTCGGCGCGGGCGGTGGGCAGTGCCCACCCTACTTCAGGGTCTTGAGGTACTTCTCGCCGGCTTGTTTGGCCGTAGCGTCGGGGCAGTGGGGTAGTGCTTTCTTGAGGGCCGCAGCGACGGTGGGGCCGGTGAGGCCCTTCTGGCCCTTCTCGGTGGGGGCGGCGATCTTGACGACGGCGAGGGCGGCCTCGGGGCGGAGGGCTTCGTCGTCGAGCAGGCCGGCGGCCAGGTCGAGCGCGGTCGTGGTGCGCTCGGATGAGAGGGCGGCGAGGGCGAGCTTCTTCTCATCCGGGCGCGTGGCGGCCTTGAGAGCCTGGGCGAGGAGTTTCACCTTCTCGGCGGAGTCGGACTTCGAATTACGCGCGAGGGTGATCACGCCGCGGACGGCGAGGACCTGCTGGTTGGGCTTGGCGGCGTGGTTGCCGGCGGCGACGTCGAGGAGCGGGGCGGCGGCGGACTCGTCGGCCCAGTCGGCGAGCGCGCGGATCGCGCCGTCCTTGACGGCGGCATCGTCGGACTTCAGGTCCGCGGCGACGGCGGCGAGGGCCTTGGGGCCGGCGAGCTTGGCGAGGGCCTTGTGGAGGGCGGCGCGCTTGGCGGGCGGGGCCTTGGCGAGGGCGGCGAGGAACGGCTCGGTTTTGGCGTCGCCGGTCGATTGTGCGACGGCGGCGACGGCGGCGCGGAGGGCCCCCTGCTCGACGTTCTCGGCCGACGCGGACATCGCCAGGTCAATCAGCTTCGGAGCGTCGGCGGGCGCGGCGAGCTTTTCCATCGCCTTGGCGGCGGCGGCGGGCACGCCGGGGTCGGTGGACGCGAGTTGCGCGAGGACGGCGTCCTTGAGCGGGCCGGCGGTCGGGGCGGCGGGGTCGGCGCGGGTCGCCAGGGCTTCGATGATGACGAGCTTGTTGGCGGGGGCGGCGGTGGCGAGCGCGGCGGCGAGCGCGCGGACCGGGGCGTCGCCCGGGACGCGCATCAGCACCTCGGCGGCGGGCTTGGCCTGCGCCGCAGGCGCGGTCTGCACGAACCTGGCAATCGGCTCGACCGCCAGTTCGCCGGCGACCAGTCGCGGGCGCACGGTCACGGCCGCGAGGCGGACGGCCGGGTCTTCCTTCGCGTCCGCGATCACCTCGCCGACGAGCGTCTGCACGGGCGGCGATCGCTCGCCCCGGCGCCCGAGGTAGGCCAGCACGTCCGCCTTCACGGCCGGCGGCGTCCCGGCGGCGCGGAGCTTATCGAGCAGCGGCGCCGTCCCGCCCAGACCGCGGATCAGCCCGGCCGCGTCGAGCGCGCCGTTGCGCAGCTCGGCCCGCGGGCTGTCGACCGCGGCGGCGATCGGTGCCGCGGCGGCGTCGGGGTTTCCGCGCGCCAGCAGGCGCAGCGCCGCGATCGCGACGTTCACGTCTTTCGCGTCCGAATACGTCCGAATCAGCTCCCGCGCCGCCGCGACCGATTCGTCGTTCGCCTTCGCGAACCGCCGCTCGATCAGCAGCAACCGCGCCGACGTCACCCGCGACTTCTCGTACGCCCCCCCGGCCGATTGCTCGGCCTTGTCGAGCAACTCCCGCGCCTGCGCGTCGCCGATGTTCGCCAGCGCGTAGAGGGCGGTCAGGCGGAGCGTCGCGTCCGCCGACGCCGCCGACTTGCGAAGCTCTTCCGCCTGCCCGGCCGCCCGCAGATCGCCGAGTGCCTTGACGATCGCCACGCGCGCGCCTTTGTCGCTCCCCGGCAGCGCCTTCTCCAGCGCCGCGACGGCGTCGGGCGTCCGGATTCGCGCGAGGGCGGCGGCGGCGTGGGGGGCGAGGGCTTCATCCGACAGGTACGCGGCGACGGGGCCGACGGCGGACTCGTCGCCGGCCCACTTGAGGCGCTCGATCAGGAACGCGCGGATCTCGGGCTCGGCGCGGGTCGTCAGCGCGTCGCAGATCGCGGCGGTGAACGTACGGCGGTCGGCGGCGTCGCCCCCGGGCCGGCCGGCGTGACGCTCGAGCGCGACCAGCGCGAACCGGGCCGCGGTGTCGTCCTTCGCCTTCTCGGCGTCGAGCGGGACGAGCATCGCGCACACGTCCTTGATGCCCGCGGGCCCGAGCTTCATCAGCTCGGCGGCGAGCGCGGGCTCCTCGGCGTTGGTCTTGGGCGGGAATTTCGCCACCAAAGTCGCGGCGTCCTGCGCGCGGACTGCGGAGACGCAGAAGACCGCGGACAGCAAAATGGCAAACAAGCCTGGGCCGAGCGAACGGGCTTTGCCCGGAACGCCGCCCCGGATCTGTCGAGTCGAAATGTGAGATTCGGTCATCGTCGGTCTCGTTGGTTTTGATGGTGTGAGCGAGGGGCTCGCCGCGGGACGCGCGGGGCAAGCCCCGCGGCTAAAAGAAGATTCCCGTGCCTTCACCGCGCCCTCTGCGCCTCTGCGGTGAATCTTCCGCGACGATCACAAATGCCACGGCCCGCGCATCGGCTGGTCGGCCAGCCGGTTCGCCGCCTCGTCCCCGGGGAAGCGCTGGGTGACCGGGTCGAACTTGAGCGGCCGGCCGAGCTGCAGCGCGATCTTGGCCAGGTTGACCAGCGTGCACGAGCGGTGGCCGTTGGTCTCGTTCAGGGCGAACTTGCGGCGCGTCCGCACCGACGTGAGGAAGTTGGTGATCTGCGGCTCGGGCTCGGGCATCGACTCGGCCTTCTTCGCCAGTCCGTCCGGGTCCGTGCGCAGCCCGGGGTAGAGTTTGCCCTGCGGGCCCTCGATGAACGCGGCGTCCTTCTCGCGGTCGGCCCCGTCCAGCACGATCCGGCACCCGTCGGCGTACTTGATCTCGACGCGCTGCCAGGGGATGACCGCGTCGTAGTGCTGGGGCGGGGTCTCGACGACGTCGACCTCGACGGGGCTTTCGTCGTCTTTACCCAGGATATATTGGACGGGGTCGAGGTAGTGCTGGCCCATGTCGCCCAGGCCGCCGCCGTCGTAGTCCCAGTAGCCGCGGAAGGAGCCGTGGACGCGGTGGGCGTGGTAGGGCTTGAATGGGGCGGGGCCGAGCCACATGTCGTAGTCCAGGCCCTTCGGGACCGGCTGGGGCTCGAGCTTGGTCTTGCCGGCCCACGTGGCGAGCTTCCAGGCGAAGCCGGTGTGGGAGTTGAGCGTGACCTTGAGTGGCCAGCCGAGCAGGCCGTTCTGGACGATGCGCTTGATCGGGGCGACGGGCGTCTTCATGCCGTAGTACCCGCTCATGAAGCGGAACCAGGTGTTGAGGCGGAAGACGCGGCCGTGGCGGTTGACGGCGGCGACGACGCGCTCGCCCTCGGCGATAGTGCGGGAGAGCGGCTTTTCGCACCAGATGTCCTTGCCGGCCTCGGCGCACGCGATGGACATGAGCGCGTGCCAGTGGGGCGGGGTGGGGATGTGGACGATGTCGACGTCCTTGCGGTCGAGGATCTCGCGCCAGTCCTTGTAGCCCTTGCAGTCGGCGGAGCCGCCCTTGACGGCGTTGGCGACGCCGGCGGCGAGGCGCGTTTCGTCGACGTCGCTGACGGCGACGAGGCGGCACTCGGTGTTGATCGACTTGATGTGGCCGGTGCCCATGCCGCCGCACCCGATGACGGCGCGGGTGGGCTGCTCGCTGGGGGGCGTGAAGCCTGCCCCGCCGAGCACGTGGCGGGGGACGATGGCGAGGCCTGCGCCGGCGGCGGTGAGGGATGCGAGCACAGTGCGGCGCGACGGGCGGGCGATCGGACGACGTTGCATGCGTTGGTTCTCCGCGGACTGAATTCCGGTCGGGACACTCACCTTACCGAGTGGGGGTGGAGTTGTTGGGGCGCGTGCGCCCCGGACTCTTGTTGACAACCGCGCGCCGCGTCCCGAGTATCCCCACCCATGCCCGACATCAACATCACCACCGCGCCGCGCGCCGGCCGAACGACTGCGTCTTCCGGGTCCCGCTGGGAGCCGCTCATGGGGTACTCCCGGGCCGTCCGCGCGGGGGCGCACATCGCCGTCACGGGGACGGTGGGCGTGAACGCCGACGGGACCTACTCCAAGTCGCTGGGCGAGCAAACGCGGCGGTCGCTGGCGATCGTCCGGGCGGCGATCGAGGCGCTGGGCGGCACGCTCGAGAACGTGATCCGCACGCGCATGTACGTGACCGACGTGACCAAGTGGGAGGAGGTCGCCAAGGTGCACGGGGAGGTGTTCGCGGAGATCCGCCCGGCGACGACGATCGTCGAGGTGACGAAGTTGATCGACGCGGACGCGCAGATCGAGATCGAGGCGGACGCGATCGTGGGGTGAGCTCGCGCGCGGGGCGCGCTACTTCCCGAATCGCGCCAGCGCCGCGGCAATCCGCTCATGGTTCGCTGGAGTCTGGTTGATCACCAGCACGGTGCCGAGCGAGCGCATCGCGCCGATGGAGCCGCCGTTGTCGCGCCAACTCGGCGGGTCGACGGCTTCGCTCAGCGCCTTTATGACGGCCTCCATGCGCTCGGCCTGGGTGGGGTCATCGCCGCGCCGCGCCGGCCGGGCGACGAGTGCGCGGACGTTGTAGCACCGTACGTGCGCCATCGCCCGTTCCAGGTCGTCCCGAGACGACACGACGAGGACGCCGGCCTCGCCGATCTCGACGCCGAGGAAGTCTTTGAAGTCGGACTTGATCGATCGGAAGATCGCCGCCAGCGCCTCGCCGGCCGGCTTGGTCGCGGCGTCCTTTGGGATGTCGACCGGAGAGGACCGCTCGAAGCCGCCGGTCTCCAGCACGCGCCAGTCGACGATGACGTTGACGCCCGGGGCGGCGGCGGCATGCCACTTGTCGAGCGCCTCGCCGAGAGTCATCGTCCCGGTCGGTCCGGTCCCGGGTAATCGCCGGGCGAGTGCGCGTCTCGTGCGCTCGACCGCGGGCTCGGCGGGTGCGGGGCGCTCGGCGGCGGCGTCACGGACCTTGCCGAGCAGGGCCGCGACCTCGTCGTGAATCACGGGCGTGGTCGAGACGACGAGCGACCGGCCGGCGATGCGCATTCCCCCGACGGCCCCACCGGCCTCGCGCCACGTCTCGGCGGCGACCATTTCCATGATCAGCCGCTGGACCAGTTCGAGGGCGGTGTCACCATCGGCCTGTATCAAGGCGCCCACACCCGATTTCACCAGGTCGTACGTCCGCTCGACCGGTTTGACGACTTCGGCGTCGGCGAGCCCGGTGACGCGGACCGTGTCGCCGTCGCGCCAGACGTTCGTTTTGCCGCCGCCGTGCGCCGCGCGCATGAGCAGGCGCAGGGCGGCGTCCGCGGGGACGTCCTTGAGGCGCAGGGTGACGGGGGTGTTCTTGTCGATGCGCTCAAAGGTCGGCCAGGCGACGTCGGCCTTGGCACCGGCGGCCTTCTCCCAGCGGGCGATCGCGTCGGCGAGGGGGACGGCGGTCAGGTCGAGGGTGACGGGTTTGGGGGGCGCGGCGGTCACCGGCAGTGCGGCGATCGCGCAGACGAGCGCGAGCGTGACGTGGGATACCCGACTCTTCCGCATGCGATCCTCCGCGGGGTTCAAACTTGTGTTCCCAGGTCATCGTATCAACGTGAGTGTGCGCGAGCGAGGTTTCGAACGGCGAACGAACCCACGGAGCGAGCTCCGTGGGCTTTCGGCGGGCGGGAAGCCGGTATCGCGTTGCACGGGTCGTGACCCGGGGATTACAATAGCGGGTCGCGACCGGACATCGACACTCCCACACCTTCGAGGACGTACCCCCCATGTCGACCGCCACTCCTGCCAACGACCCCCGCCTCGTCCACAACGCCGCCGACGTCGATTACGACGCGCCCGCGCCTGAGATCCACGTCGAGGAGCGGCGGCTCAAGCTCGACGACTTCCTGAAGACGGCCGTGAAGATCAACGGGTCGGACGTGCACCTGCAGGCCGGGTCGATCCCGATGATCCGGGTGGACGGGCGGGCGCGGTTTCTGGACGTGCCGCCGCTGTCCGACGACGCAATGAAGGAGTACGTCGACCAGATCATCAACATCCAGCAGGAGCCGCCCGAAAAACGGCACATCCTGGATCACAAGGGCGCAGTGGACGTCGCCTACCCCCTGCCCGGGCTCGCCCGGTTCCGCACCAACATCTTCCACAGCCGCGAGCGGTACGCGCTGGTCATGCGGCGGATCGTGACCAAGATCCCCCGGTTCGAGGAGCTCAACCTCCCGCCGGTCATCGAGTCGATGAGCGAGTACCATCGCGGCATCGTCATCGTCTCGGGCACCACCGGCTCGGGTAAGTCCACCACGCTCGCCGCGATCATCGGCCAGATCAACCGCACCCGCGCCGAGCGGATCATCACCGTCGAGGACCCGATCGAGTACCAGCACGAGAACGCCAAGAGCCTGGTCAGCCAGGTCGAGGTCGGGGCCGACTCGGAGTCGTTCGAGTACGCCCTCAAGGCCATGATGCGTCAGGACCCCGACACGATCCTGATCGGTGAAATTCGCGACGCGTTCTCGCTGACGACGGCGCTGCGGGCGGCCGACACGGGCCACCTGGTGTTCACGACGGTGCACGCGACGAACGCCCCGATGACGATCGAGCGCATGGTGTCGCTCTTCGAGGAGAGCCAGAAGGAACTCCAGCAGACGCAGCTCGGCCTGAACCTGAACGCGGTCGTCTGCCAGCGCCTGGCCAAGAAGCGCGACGGCAAGGGCCGGGTCCCGGTCAACGAGATCATGGTCGCCACTCCGATCGTGCGGAAGTACATCCTCGATGGCGAGTTCGAGAAGCTCAAAGGGTGCGTGGGCAACCGCGAGGGCGGGAGCCAGAGCTTCGACCAGCACCTGACCGAGCTGTTCCTGAAGCAGATCATCGACGTCGCCGAGGCCAAGCGCCTGGCGACGAACGTGGACGCGCTGAACCTGGCGCTCCGCGGGATCAGCAACAGCGACACGAAGCTTCGGTGAAGGCGCGGCGGGTGGGTCGCAAAGGCGCAAAGAAGACAGAAGAGAGCCCGCGGGATGCGAGTCCCGTGGGTTTTTCTTCTTGTGTCGCGCGTCCGACAGCCCCGGAATGGCGCGAGGTCAGAGGGGCCCTGCGCAAGGCGTACGAAGCCCGATTTGACAATCGCTCGCGCTCGTTCCAGAGTCCGCCCCGCGTGCCGCGCGTCGTCGCCCCCATCCTCGCCACGATCGCCTGCCTCGGGGCGGCGATGTTGGGCCTGGCGCTGCTGCCGGCGAAGGGGACCGAGACGGTCGACACGCCCGCGGGGCCCGTCGACCGCGAGCGCGCGTACACGTACGCCGAGAAGGTCGGGCTGATCGGGCGGACCGTGTACGAGCGGGTCGTGCTGCCGCGCCGGCCGGGCGCGGACGCGGGTTACTCGCACTGGGCCGAGACGCTCCGCCGGGCGACGCCCCTGATGCTCGCGGGGCTGGCGGTCACGCTGGCGTTCCGGGCGGGCGTATTGAACATCGGGGCGCAGGGGCAATACGTCGCCGGCGCGATCGCGGGGACGGCCGTCGCGCTGCACTTGAGCCGACCGGCGTGGGTCGCGATCCCCGTGCACCTTTTGGCGGCGATGGCGGCAGGGGCGCTGTGCGCGGCGATCGCGGCCGTTCTCGAACGGTGGCGGCGCGTGCCGGTCGTGCTGTCGACGATCCTGCTCAACTTCGTCGCGATCGAGCTGCTGCTCTACCTGCTGCGCGGGCCGATGCGGTCGTTCGATGAGGCCGGCGTCCCGCGCGACCCGCAGTCGGACGAGCTGCCCTGGCCCGCACGGCTGCCGCCCGTGAATCCGGAC
>DATHXE010000856.1:0-12278 GCA_035459845.1 Tepidisphaeraceae bacterium
TCGCGCTTCGCGCGCTCGATCGCGGCCAGGCGATCCTGCTCGGCCTTGATGACCCGCAGCGGCTCGGCGAAGCCGGGGTCGAGCGGCAGCTCGCGGAATTTCGAAGCGGCCGCCTCGGGCTTGGGCACGTCGGGCTTCGCCGCGTCGGGTTTCGCGGCATCGGGTTTCGCAGCATCGGGCTTGGCCGCATCCGGCTTAGGCTGCTCGGCGGCCTTCTGCTGGGTCTCGGCCTTCGCCGTCGCGATCTCGATCTTCGTCTCGTTCTTGATCAGGTTCTCGATCTTCTCGCGGGCCTTCGCCAGCTCGTCGAGGTCGGTCTTGGCCTGCTCGAGCTTGGCGATCTCGTTGTCGAGGATCTTCTCGGCCTTGGCGAGTTGCTCGATCGCCGCCTGCTGCGGGGCGGTCGCCTGCTCGGTCTTCGCGTCCTTCTTGTCGAGCTGCTGCTGGGCCTTGCCCATCTCCTTGGCGGCCTCGGCGATCGCGTCGGCGGCGGGCTGAGACTCGGTCACCGCCTCGGGCTGCAGCTCGCGGGCCTGGTCCTGCAACTTGCCCTGCGGCGGGGCGAGCTTGGCCATCTCTTCGGTCTTCTTCTTCGCCTCTTTCTGTTCCTTCGTCTGCTCGGTCGTCTTCTTCAGCTCTTCCTGTTCCTTCTTCAGCTCGGCGACCTTTTCCTTGAGCTGCTTGGCGGCGGCGAGCTTGTCCTGGGGCTGCTCGTTCTTCTTTTCCTCGCGGGCGAGCGCCTCGAGGATCGCCTTGCGGGCGGCGTCGAGGTGGACCAGGGCCTGGTCCTGGTTGGTGCCCGAGCCCTTGGCGTCCTTGGCGAGGATCTGCGTGCGGGCCTCCTGCATCCGGTCCTCGCCCTTCTTGAGCTGGTCGGACGCGATGGGGGCGAGGTGGGCGACGTCCTTCTGGACCATGTCGGTGCGGTCGACGACGTCGCCCTGGCGGTCCTCGGCTTCGAAGAACGGCTCTTCGCTCTTGAGCTGCTGGGCGGCCGAGTGCATGGCCTGCGTCTGCGTGTTGGTCAGCTTCTGCTCGATGATGACGCGCTCGAGCTCGGCGGCGGCGAGGCGGAGGATCTCCTGCGGCTCGCGCGGCGGGGCGACCAGGCGCGACAGCTCGCGCAGGTTGTCGCGGGCGTTCTTCTGGCTGCCGGCGGCGCGGAACAGGCTGCCGGCCTTGAGCTCCTCGACCGCGTTCTTGAGCGACGGGACGAGCTTGCCCTTCTCGGCCTGCTGGAACGACTCGGTCAGCCGCTCGCCGGTCGGGCCGTCGTTCTCGGCGACCAGTCCCTTGAGGCGGTTCACGAGCGGGTCGGTCTCGCCGAGGATGGCGGCCTGCTCGTCCTTCTGGACCGACAAGCTGACCTTCTGGTTTTCGTCGAACCGGTCGAGCGTGGCGCTGGACGACTTGAGCGAGCGGACGAGCCGCTTGGCGTCCTTGAGGTTCTGGTTCTGGCGGTTGGCGAGCTGCGAGAAGCGGAGGGAGAGCTCGTAGAGCTGCTGCTGGCGCTCGTACTCGAGGAGGAGCTGGCGGAGCTGGACGACGATGTTCTTCTGCCCGCCGAAGGCTTCGGCGAGGCGGGCCCGGGCCTTGCCGGCGTCGTCGCCGCGCGAGGCGCCGAGCAGTTCGACCACGCGGGCCATGTCCTTGTCGGACAGGTTGCCGAGCACGCCGCGGATCAGGCGGAGGACCTTCACGTCCTCCCCGTCGCCCAGGCCGTTGGACTCGAACTCGGCGATGACGGCGGCGAGGTCTTCCCCGAGCCGGGCCGTCTGGGCCCGCACCATCTGCTGCTTGCGCTCGGACTCGCGCACGCGCTGGTCGACCGCCGGGGCGGCGTTGAGCACGGGCGACAGGCCCCAGATCGCCTGGGACGCGAGGGCGGCGGCGACGGCAAGAACTCGGGCGGACTTTCGCATGGTCTGTCTCCTTCGGCTTCCCTGGACTGTACCCCGTGACGTAACCCCCCTGCTGACTCGATAGATGCGCCGGGCTGTCTGGTATTACACAGGATTTGGCGACGCGTGGTCAAACGAACTGCCGGCAGTGGCACTAAAGTGCCACTGCCGGCGCGAAACATTACATTACCCCAGACCAAACCATCACTTAGGGGCTGGCACCGGCGTGGGGTTCAACCGGTCCTTGATGATCGTCTGCGTGCGGGTGGCGATGTCTTCCTGCGACTCGGCGGTGTTCCGCAGGTTGGTGCCGAGCTCGGCCAAGCGCTGCTGGATCGCCCGCTTCACTTCCTCTTCCGAGCCGACGCGGATCATGTTGTGTTCCGACACGCCCTTGCCCGGGGCCTTGGCGACGGCGTTGTTGTCCTCGACCTCGATCCAGTACTCGACGGTCCGGCCCTCGAGGGTCGGCTTCTCGGCGGTCGGGGTGAAGGCGATGTCCTGGAGCTTCCAGGCGAACGCGCCCTTGAGCACCCGGCGGTTCGCGTCGTTCAGGGACGAGAGGTCGAGCGGGATCGTCTGCTCGCCCTTGGCGTCCTCGTCGACCCGGTACTTGAGGTTGGCCTTGGACATGCCGAAGTCGTCGGTCGCGTCGTAGGCGACGGTCAGGCGGGCCGTCCGCACCGCCAGGATCTCCTTGCGATTGGGGGCGACGATCCGGACGACCGGGGCCTTGTCGGGGATGACCTGCACGGGGTAGACGGCCGGGTCCTTGGACTCGATCTGGTCGGCGTCGAACAGGTTGATCGAGAAGCCGGTGGTCTGGGCGGCGATGTCGACCTCGCCGGTGAGCTGGGTCGGGTTGGCGGGGTCGACGGCGAGCGGGACGCTCTTGTCGACGCCGATCAGGTGGACGCGGTTGGCCTTGTTGTCGCCCGGCGCCGGCACGCGGAGGGGCTTGCTCGCCGTGACCTGCAGCTTCAGCTTCGAGCCCTCGAGGATCTGCAACTGTCCGGGCTGGACAGGCTCCGGGCTCTTGCCGGTGTAGGCGGGGTAGACCTTGGTCAGGACGATCCTGGTGACGACGGGGCGGGGGAGGACCGTGACGGTCGCCGAGCGGGCGGACTCGCCGTCGTTGAGGCGGACGGTGTACTCGAACGACTCCTGGACGTTTTCGATGGTCGCGCCGTAGACGGCGGCGTCGGCGCCGCGGGCGGCGAGCATGTCGGCGACGGGCTTGGCGTCGGCGGGGGCGCGGAGGCCGCGGGCGACGGCGTCGTCGAGCACGCCCTTGAGCTGGGCCATGCGGACGCCGTCGATCGTGACGGGGGCCATCTCGAAGTCCTGCTTGCGCTTGGACTCGGCGGTCTTGATGTAGACGGTCTTGGCGCGGTCGCCGGTCGGCGAGACGCCGTCGGCGAGGGCGAGGATCTCGACGTTGTCGCCGCGGGCGACGCGGAGGTTTTCGGTGACGTGGACGACGCGGGTGTCGCGCGGGACGGGCACGCTGGAGAGGAACGCGCGCTTGAGGAGCGTCTGGGCGGTCGGGCCGCCCCAGGCGAAGGCGCCGCCACCCAGGATCAGGACCGAGAGCGTGATGACGACGACGCGGGTGAGGACGTCGGTCTTGATGACGCGGGCGAAGTCCATGGGGCCGGCGAGGGACTCGGCCTGGTCGATCATGGCGCGGACGAGGGACTTGGACGCGCCGGCGGCGACGGCCTCGGGGCGCGAGAGCTGGATCGAGGCGATCAGGCGCGTGCGGAAGGCGGGCTCGGCGTCCTCGACCAGCAGGGCGATCTCGTCGTCGTCGGGGCCGTAGAGGATCGGGCCGAAGACGGCGTAGAGGAGGATCCAGACGACGGCGGCGATGTTGATCGCGAGGAAGGCGGCGCGGACGGTCATCGACAGGTTGAGCCACCAGTCGAGAAACATCTCGGCCATCAGGATCAGGACGAACGCGCCGACGGCGGCGGTCAGGCCGGTCAGCGTCGCGACCGTGGCGTGCTTGCGGCGGACGGTGGCGAGCTTGGAGGTGAGGATCTGGCTCATGGTGTGCTCGGTCGAGCGGTGGTCGGGTCGGTCGGACGGGTAACGATTAACGATTAATTCTTAAGGGGGCCTTGGTCTGCTTATGCATTAATCGTTAATCGTTACCGTCGTTTACATCAGAGTCACGGAACTCGCGTGGTCACTTCAGTTGTACCAGTTTCCGGATCACCCATTCGGTCCCGACGACCAGAAGCATGAGGGTGTAGTAGAGGGGGCTGGTCCAGAATTCGACTTCGAGCTTGGAGATGACCTTGGGGGCCTCGGCCTTGATCTGGTCGGGGGCGGAGTGGAGGTCTTCCTCGCGGAAGAGGCGGCCGCCGGTGGTCTTGGCCATCGAGTCGAGGAGCTCGCGGTTGAGGGCGTTCTCGCCGGGCTCGAGCTTGGGCTCGTTGACGGTCAGGTCGAGGACGGTGGCGCGGTCGATGTCGACGGCGACCTTCCAGGCGCCGGCCTTGTCGGGGGCGTTGAACTCGGCGCGGTACATGCCGGGCTGGTCGGGGAGGGGGCGGAGGACGACCTCGCGGGCGCGGGGGTCGTCGGGGCCGCCCTCGCTGACCAGGGCCCGCACCTTCTCGAGGGTGATCGGGGCATAGGTCTCGGTGTACAGGCGGGCGTACAGGTTGACCTTCTCGTTGGTGACGTACTCCTTCTTGTCCAGGGTGAGCTGGGTGCGCTTGGACGCGCCGAGGAGGTGGGGGAGGGCGAGGCGCTGGACGACCTGGCCCCAGAGGGTGACGTACTGCTCGTCGCCCTTGTTCTTGCGCCACCGCCAGGTGTTGTCGGTGCCGATGAACATGACCTGGCCCATGCCGTACTGCTGGACGGCGACGACGGGCATCTTGCCCGAGCGTGTGGAGCGGGCGGGCGTGGGCTCGACGAGCAGGACCTCGGCGGCGGGCTTGGCGCGGGCAACGTTGGCGACCCAGTAGATCGGGGGGAGCTGCTTCCACTTGCGCTCGGAGTCGGCCTCGTCGACGCTCAGGCGGAGCATCGGGGCGCGCTTGCCGGCGGCGGTCATCTCGAGGCGGATCGGCTTGTCGTTGACCTCTTCGCCGCCGGCGCCGAGGTTGGCGCCGGTCACGACGCCGGCGTCGAGCTCGACGGGGAGCATCTTGTCGAGGACGGTGCGGCGGTAGGACCAGGGGGCGTTCTTCTTGCCGGCGACGATGGCGAGGCCGCCGCCGAACTTGGCGACGAACTCCTCGATCGCGTCGCGCTGGGCGTCGGTCAGCTTGGTGGCATCGACGTCGCCGAGAATGATCAGGTCGTAGGCGTAGAGGTCCTTCTTATCTTCCGGGAAGCGCTCGAGGTACGGGCTGTTGGGGGAGCGGGACAGGCCCTGGCTGCCCTCGATCAGGACGACCTTGGCGTCGACACGGCGGTCGCGCGTGAGCAGGGCCATGAGGTACTTGAACTCCCACCGCGGCTGCTGGTCGACGAGGAGCACTTTGATCTTCGAGTCGATCACGCGGAGGGACTGGCTGGACTCGTTATCGTCCTTCGAGAGCTCGGTCGTGCCGTCGGTCGGTTCGACGCTGGCGCGGAGCGTGTACTCGCCCTTGACGGTGGGGGCGAACTTGAGCGAGACGGCGGGCTCGGCGTCGCCGTCGAAGGTCAGGTCCTTCTCGTCGACCTTTTGTTCGCCGCCGGCCGAGTCGATCAGCTTGAGTGTGACCCTGGCGGACGTGACGCCCTGCGATTTGACGCGGACGGTGACGGGGACCTCGTCTTTGACGAACGAGACCTCGGGGGCGAAAACGTTGCCGACGATGAGGTTCTTGGGCTTCTCGATGCCGACGCCGTAGAAGAAGAGGGGGACCTTGGCTTCCTTGGCGAGCTGGGCGGCGGCGCGGGGGTCGGAGCCGGCGTTGTTGGCGCCGTCGCCAATGGTGAACACGCCGGCCATGGGCTGGCCGCGCTTGCGGGCGACGATCTGGCGGATCGCGTCGCCGAGGGAGGTCTGCTGGCCCTTGGGCTCGAGCTTGTCGACCCAGGCGAGGGCGGCGGCGCCGGTCGGCTGGGTGGCGGCGGTCTCGCTCCCCTCCGGGGCCTTGCGGTAGGACGCGGCGGGCAGCTCGGTGACCGTGCTATCGAACGTGAACGTGTCGATGTTGTAGTCTTTGGCGAGGCGGGAGATCAGGTTGATCTGATCGCTCTTAAGGGCGGCCTTGTAGAGGTCGACGCGGGAGATCTTGTCGAGGCCGGGGGTCTGGGTGAGCGTTTGGTTGAGGCCCTTGGTGGGATCGAGCACGCCCTTGGCGATGGCGGCGCGCTTGAGGTCGTCGGTGTCGGAGCGCGGATCTTCGACCTTCATGCTGGTCGACGTGTCGATGAGGAGGACGAGCTCGCGGCGGATGCTGCTCTCGATCACGAACGACAGGACCGGGCGGAGCAGGAGCGCCAGGATCAGGAGCAGGAAGATCGTGCGGAGGGTGGCGAGGGTGTACTTCTTGGCCGGGGAGACGTCCGGGGCGGCCTTGCGGTACATGAGGAAGACCATGACGCCGAGGACGACGGCGGCGAGGACGATCCACTCGGACGCGATGTCGCCGCGGAACTTGAGGCTCCCGTTTTCGATCCGGGAGACCTGTTCGGCGGGCACGCCGAGGAGTCTGAGGAAGAAGTCTTGCATAGGGGGTTAACCACGAAGGCACGAAGGCGCGAAGAAGACAAGAGTAGAGGGTCGAGTGACTGGCTGATCGTTTTCAGTTCCGCGATCGGGCCTCGACTCCTCGGTCGTTGTCCTAAACCGCCAACTACATTTCCATCTCCGGTCTTCTTCGTGTCTTCGTGCCTTCGTGGTTCTCAATTACTTCGCTTTGCTGAATCGGTGGGCCAGGATGGTTTCGGCGGTCGCCAGGGCGAGGGCGATCAGGGCCAGGTACTTCCAGAATTCGGTGCCGACGCGTTTCTTGGTGAGGGTTTCGGCGAGGCTGGTGCCGCCGGACCACTTGGTGACGTCGGCGACCTTGCCGAGGTCGTCGACCTGCTGGTTGGCGAGTTCGTCGAGGCGGGACTCGTCGGCGTCGGGCTGGGCGGCGAAGACGAAGTTGACGGGCTCGTCGCCGCCGACCTTGACGGTGTAGGCGCCGGCGGTGGAGGTCTCGTCGAAGGTCAGGAGCGGGAGGTTACCGGCGCGGCCGATCTCGCGGCGCTCGGCGACCGCCGCGTTCATCGTGTCGGTCCCGGGCTTGTAGACCAGGGCCTCGCGGCCGACCATGCGGCCCTCGGCGCGCCAGTTGAACCGCTCGCCGACCTTCACGTTGAGCCCCTCGTCCTGGCGGGAGACGATCGACCCGAGGGTGCGGCTGAGGAGCGGGATGAAGACGTGCGGGCGGGCGCCCAGGTCGTTCCAGGCGGTGTTGGCGGTGCTGGAGAAGAGGACGACGCGGCCGGCGCCCCAGGTGCGCTCCATCATGGCGGGACTGCCGTCCTGGTAGCGGAGGACCGTGCGCGGGCGTCCGATCTCGGTGCCGTCCGGGGCCACGGTCTTCTCCGGGGCGGCCTTCTCGTCGACGGTCGGCTTGAGGTCGATTTTGCGGAAGAAGTGGACGTTGAGCGTGCCGGACTGGGCGTCGTTCCAGAGGGTGGCGATCGGGTGGTCGAAGTTTTTATCCTGGAGGCTGAAGAACTGGTCGTCCTTGCCCGCGTCGCCGACCGAGTCCCCGAGGGCGGCGGGGAGGAACTGGTGCTTCTCGAGGAGGAGGGAGTTGTAGGCGGTCTTGTTGACGGCTTCGCCCGGGAAGATGACGAGCCCGCCGCCCCGCTTGAGGTAATCGGCGAAGGCGTTGGCGGTCTGCTCGGAGAAGTCGGGGACGTTACAGAGGAAGACGGCGTCGTACTGGTCGAGCTTGGTCGTGTCGAGCTCGGTGGCGGCGATCGTGGTGACCTTGTTGTAGTGGCTCTCGATGTCGACGCGGGGGACGGGGAGGAGGGCGCCGCGGAGGTAGAACGAGTCGGACTCGCGGCCGCGCGACGGGTCGTTCTCGACGACCAGCACCTTGACCTGGGGTAGGGCGCGGACGGCGAGGGTGCGGACGTCGTCGGCGGGGAGGCGATCGGCCTCGATGGTGGCGGTGACGGAATGCCCGCCCTCGGTCTTGAGCTTGGCCCAGAGGGGGACGCTGCGGCTGGCGCCCTTGGGGAGGGTGTCGATCGTGCCCTCGTCGCTGGGCGGGTCGTTGCCGACGCGGAGCTTGACGCGGACGTCCTTCTCGTCGTCGAGGCCGTAGTTGGTGACCTGGACCTCGAAGTGGAGCGGGTGCCCGGCGACGCTCGGGCCGCTGACCAGGCGCAGGCCGGAGATGCCGACGTTGCGGGTCTGGGCGGCGCCGACGAGGACGACGTTGGGGTGGACGTCCTTGCGGACCTCTTCGAGGGCGTTGCGGATGTCGTTGAACTTGCGCCAGCCGAGGGCCTGGGCGTCGGTGATCAGGTAGATCTCGCGCTGGCCGGCGCGCTTGTCCTTGAGGGCGTCGATGGCGCGGCGGACGGCGGGGTAGAGGTCGGTGGCGCGGTCGGAGGGCTTGGCCTCCTTGATGGTGTTCTTGGCGAGCTCGAGGTCGAAGGTGGGCTCGGGGATCGGGCCGGTGGGGATGTAGTCGGACGCGAAGAGGACGGCGACGCTGGAGCCGGTGGGGAGGGACTCGATGGCCTGGACGGCGGCCTGCTTGGCCTCGTCGAAGCGGCTCTTGTTCCCGTCGCGGGCGGTCATGGAGTACGAGTTATCGAGGAGGAGGACGGCGGTGACCTTGGCCTGGCCGAACCAGCCGCCCCCGCCGAAGGACTTGATCGTGGGCCGGGCGAGCGCGAGGCCGAGGAGGAGGAGGAGGAGGCAGCGGAGGATGAGGAGGAGGATGTCCTCGATCTGGACGCGGCGCTGGTTCTGTTCGACGGAGACGCGGAGGAAGCGCATGGCCGCCCAGACGACGCGCTCGAACTTGCGCTTGTTGAGCAGGTGGATGATGATCGGGATCGAGACGGCGGCGGCGCCGAAGATCGCGAGTGCGGGGTTGAGGAACCACATGGGGGAGTCGTTTCGCTCGTGGGCTGTCGGTTATCAAACGAAAAGTCGAAAAGACGAAAAACGTAAAGCGGCTTTACGTTTTTTTGGTTTTCGTTTTTCTCATCATCGCGTGTGGGTGCGCAGTCGGAACGCGAGGTATCCGGCCAGCATTTCGTGCAGCGGGTGGACGGTGTTGACGAGTTGGTAGTGGGTGTTCTGGCGCTCGCAGCCCTCGCGGATGCGGGTGCGGAAGGCCTCGACTTCCTTGAGGTAGCTCTTGCGGATCTCGCGGGGGCGGGTCATCAGTTTTTCGGGGAGCTCGAGGCCGTCGAACTCGACCATGCCCTGGAAGGGGAACTCGAGTTCGTACGGGTCCATGACGTGGAAGACGACGACCTCGGAGCCGCCGAAGCGGATGTGCTGGATGCCGTCGAGGATCTTGGCCTCGTCGTCGAACAGGTCGGAGATCAGGATGGTGATCCCCTTGCGCTTGATCTGGCCGGCGAGGTCGTGGAGGACCTGTCCGATGTTCGTTTGACCGGTCGGGTTGAAGGCCGACAGGGTCTGCATGATGTTGTGGATGGACGCGAGGTTGCCGGTGCGGGGGATGTAGTTCCGCATGGACGTGTCGAACGTCCCGACGGCGACGGCGTCGCGCTGGTGGAGGATCAGGTAGGAGAGGCAGGCGGCGAGGGCCTTGGCGTACTGGAGCTTGGTGAGGGCGGCGCCGCCGGGACGGCCGACCGAGCCGTACTTCATGGACTCCGAGCCGTCGAGGACGAGGTGGGCGACGTAGTTGGTCTCCTGCTCGTACTGCTTGAGGTAGTAGCGGTCGGTGCGGCCGAGGACCTTCCAGTCGAGGTGGCGGATGTCGTCGCCGGGGACGTACTCGCGGTGCTGGGTGAACTCGATCGCGAACCCGCGGAAGGGCGACTTGTGCTCGCCGGCCATGTAGCCCTCGACGACGTACCGGGCGTGCATGCCCAGCGCCTCGGCGCGGTTGATGGTCTCGGGGTCGAGTAATCCGATCTGCTTAGCCATCGAAGTGGAACCACGAAGACACGAAGGCACGAAGAAGACGAATCAGCGGACGATTCGCTTAATGCCTTCCTTGAACATTGTCACATTGAAGTTGATCAGTATCCCGAGCCGCTTGTTGGTCAGCTTGAGGTACGTGAGCACCTGGGCGTCGTAGAGCGGGATCATCTTTTCGACGGCCTTAAGTTCCACGATAACGCAATCGTCGACGAGCAGGTCGATCCGGAATCCGGATTCGAGGACCACTCCATCGAAGTGGAGCGGGACCTCAACCTGCCTCTCGACTCGAAACCCACGCTGCCGCAGCAAGTGCGCCAGACACGTCTCGTAAGCCGATTCCAATATGCCCGGGCCGAAGTGTCGGAAGACCTGGTACGCCGCGTCGACGATTTCCGTCGCCACCCGCTCGGTCTCCGGTGGCAACGCGTCCCCGATCGGCATGCGCCTCGTTCTCCGGTCTTCTTCGCGCCTTCGTGCCTTCGTGGTTCAACCCGCGTTGCTCAACCGACCTTCGCGTTTTTCGGGACGGCCTCGATGATCTTGCGGGTGATGTCGTCGGACGTCACGCCCTCGGACTGGGCGGCGAAGTTGGGGATGATGCGGTGGCGGAAGACGGGCAGGGCGCCGGCGGCGACGTCGTCGACGCTGACGTGGAACTGGCCGTTGAGGATGGCCCGGGCCTTGGCGGCGAGGATCAGGTTCATGCTCGCCCGGGGGCCCGCGCCCCAGGTCAGCCACTTCTTGCAGAAGTCGAGCACGTCGGCGCCGCGCGGGCGGGTCGAGGCGACCAACCGCTGGGCGTACGCGATCACGTGGTCGCTGACCGGCATGCGGCGGACGGTCTGCTGCAGGCGGAGGATGTCCTCGGTCGACAGCACCGGCTCGGGCTTGCCGACGTGGATGCCGGTGCCCATCTTCATGATCAGGCGCTCTTCCTCGGTCGACGGGTAGTCGACGTGGATCATGAACAGGAAGCGGTCGAGCTGGGCTTCGGGCAGCGGGTAGGTGCCTTCCTGCTCGACGGGGTTCTGGGTCGCCAGCACGAAGAACGGGTCGGGGAGCTTGTAGTCCTGCCCGCCGACGGTGACCTTCCGCTCCTGCATGGCCTCGAGCATGGCGGCCTGCGTCTTGGGCGGGGTACGGTTGATTTCGTCGGCGAGAATGATGTTCGAGAAGATCGGGCCCTTGAGGAACTTGAAGGCCCGCTCGCCGGTGGACTGATCCTGGTAGATCACTTCCGTGCCGGTGATGTCGGACGGCATCAGGTCGGGGGTGAACTGGATGCGCTTGAAGCCCAGGTGGAGGGTCTGGGCGAGCGTCGAGATCATGAGCGTCTTGGCGAGGCCCGGGACGCCGACCAGGAGCGCGTGGCTGCGCGTGAAGATCGAGATCAGGATCTGGTCGATGACCTCTTCCTGGCCGACGATGACCTTGGCCATCTCACGCTTGATGTTCGCGTGAGCGGTCTTGAGGTGTTCGACCGCCTGGAGGTCGGCGTCTTCGATGCGGTGTTCCGGGGCCGTCGCAGTGCTCATGAGCACCCTTTCAATCTGGTTGAGGAATCCGGGGGGAAGTTCGAAACGGAATCGTACACGAAAGTGCGGACCGCGCGTCGGGCCCGCCCGCATTGGCCGAAGAATAATTCGCCGTTGCCCGCGGGCATCACGGCTCGGGCAGTTGCGCGTCACCGCGGGTCACTCGCCCGCCGACGCCTGCCGCTCACCGTACGCCCGACCTGCGCGCCCCGCGACGCGTAAATCCCGTGACCGCCGGCAATTCTCACCGGCCGGTGACGGGGCTCGCGCCGCGACAGTCACCTATACCGGAAGGCGTTAAGCGTGTTGAACCTTTGGCCGATGCGCGGACAAAGTTCTTGAAGCGCGGGCGGCTCATCGCTCCATTCCCAACCCCTTGAGCCACACGCGCGCGGCGGGAGACCCCGAGAGAGTCTTCCATAACCCCCCTGCCGGCGCGGCGGATTCCTTTCCGGTTTCGAGCGACAGCGTGACCACGCCGCGCGCGGTCGGCACGCTGACGATCGTGCCGCTCACGACGGCGGGCCCTGTGATGATGCCGCCGGCGGTCGGCGAGAACTTCCAGCGGAGCTTGGCGGTCGCGGCCTCCATGCCGATGACCTCGCGCGGGCCGGTGAAGACGACGAACTTCCCGCCCGAGCCGGCGGCGAGGCCGATCGCGGGGAGGTCGACGTTGTCGGCGAGTGTCCAGAGGCGCCGGCCGGTTGCGGCGTCGAGGCCGAAGACGGCGGTCGAGTCTTGAGGCAT
>DATHXE010000857.1:0-12058 GCA_035459845.1 Tepidisphaeraceae bacterium
CCGGCGGTTCTTCTTGCCCGACGTCCTCGCGTCGGTGAACACCAACTCGTCCGGCACGTCGACGTCGTTGGCGGCGGCCCACGCGCGGCACGTCTGGACCTGGTCGTCGATCGAGTGCTGGAACCGGGACGAGTACCGCGCGTAGATCGCGCCGCGCCGCCGCCGGCCGCCCGGCAACTTGATCGCGATCGGCGGGCGCGTGGGGGACGGTTGCTGCGCGGTAGCCGCTGCGGCGCCAGCGCCGATGGCCCGAGCGCTGCCGACGGTGACGGACGAAGACGGGTTCACCGCCGAACCGGTCGGCGCCCCGGTGGCCGCCCCCGCAACCAGGAAGACGCAGGCCATGACGAACGCGCCCACCACCGATGAAAACGCGCTGTACGGCGCGCTGCCACGGCCGAGGAGCAGCGCCGTAAGTGTCGGCAGAGCGATCGGTTGCCGCACCTCACGAGCCGGACTGTAAATCTGATGGCTTATGCCTTCGATGGTTCGAATCCATCCGCGCCCATCCTGACCAGCCCCTCGCCAACGCGAGGGGCTGCGTCGTTTTGCAAGTCGTCGAAGCGGCTGGAAGTAGCTCATTCCCCTCCCCTGCCACTTCAGCCGTCTGCGGCTGTGGTTCACCCTCTTCAGCCCGGTTACAACGACGCTTTTCGCGACGCCTAGCTCGACTCGGTGTTCGCCATGAACGCCCGGGCGTAGCGGTCGCCCGGGTCCAGACGATCGAGCGCCTTGCGATCGTGCTCCACACACAACCGGCCGAACTGATGCCCGCGGTCACCCTGCCGACGTGAACCGCCCCTACCCCGACGGGCTCAAGTCAGCCGGTTTTCGCAACTCAAATCCGGGGAGCACTCCCAACCGAGTTCGTCCCGAACGTGTTAAAATACACGTTGGCGACCACATGGATCACGGTGACAGTCGCCGGATCGCGCATGCGCCCGTTCTGGTTGAACGTGGCGATCACGACGGGCTTTCGTGCCTTGTGCAGTGCCTCCCAAACCGGAGGCGGGAATTTGACCTTGGCTTTGACGGCCGCGATGTCCTGAGGGGCTTCGAGGCCGTTGACCATGAGGCACAAGGCGTCAGGCAACTTGTCCTTTGCCGTGTGCGGGGGAAAGTCGATCATCGCCACGGTCTGGCACAGTGACCGATACCTGACCACGACCGGCGCAAAACCTTCCAGTTCCACCGTGGAGTCAAAGTCAGGACTTTTGCGGAGCAGGCCCCGCCAATAGTCGGTCAGGTCCGCCATGTCGTCAGCCAGCAGCGGGGCCGGGTTCACGTTCCGCAGCGACGTGCCCAAACGGAACCAGAGAATGTTCGTGTGTGTTGCCGGTCGCATGTCGTCAGAGTGTAACCGCCGGACGCGGATCGCTCCGCTCGCGAAGCAGATCAGGCCGCGGGCCGACCTACTTCGTGTCCGCGAGCCCTTCAAGCCATGTCGGAGAGCGGGGCCGTCCTTGAGTTCCACGCGATACGGGACGTGGGGCCCGAGGAGCGGGTCGTCGACGATGCCGGCGGCGAACTGCGAGGTCGTGGTGATCACGCCCTGCGACGTGTTCCTGCTCGCGCGGGACGCACAGTTGCTCAAGGCCCACCTGACCAAGCGGCGGCAGTTCCTGCTCGGCCAGCCGGAGTTGCGGGATGCGGGCGCTCGGCCGAAGCCGTAATGCGGAAAGGGGGACGTGAGCGACGGTTGCCGCTCGGCGTGTATTACCACGTTCTGGGGGCCGACCGTCTGGCCCGTCGGTCGTCTCGAATTCCTCAATCCGATTGCGGTGCGGCCAATCATACAACTCCGGTAACGGCCGACGGTAAAGCCTGCTGTCCGCCAGTCCGGACGGTCAGCCGAGCCCAACACGATCCCGGAGTCGCCATGAAGCCCGCCTTGCTCTCCCTGCTGTGGGTGATCACGTTCGCCGTCGTTCCAGCCCGCGCCGCCGACGCGCCGCTCGTGTTCAAGGACCCCGCCCCGAAGCGGTACGAGTTGACCGCGCGGGCCAGCAAGATCGACCCGCTCGCCAAGGCCCATCCCGAGATCGACTTCGTCTTCGACAAGGACGGCAAGCCGCAGGACGTGCAGCACGCATCTGTCGACACGCGGGTGGCGCCCCAGGGCAAGCTCGTCATCTGGCTGATGGGGAACAGCCCGCAGTTGTTCGAGCGGATCAACAGCTACGGGATTCACGCGATCCGCGTGCACTACGCGAACGGATGGTTCGGGAAGTTCGGCAAGGAGCCGGCGCCGGCCGACACGCTGTATCTCGGCAAGATCCGCCTCGAGGCCGCGACCGGCGAGGACGTGAGCGACCAGGTGTCGATCCCCAGACCGGACGGGATCGCGGGCCGGGCGCTGCAGTTTGTGAAGCACTTGGCGAAGGAGAACCCGCAGGGCGGGTGGGATTACTTCCTCGCCGACGGCGGAAAGGATCTCCGGTGGGACCGCGTCATCCTCGCGGGCGCATCCCACGGGGCGACGACGGCGGCACGGTTCGCGCTGCACCAGAAGGTCGACCGCGTCGTCATGTTCTGCGGGCCGCGCGACCAGTACGAGACGTGGCAGGGGCTGCCGTCGGCGACGCCGAAGAATCGCTTCTTCGGGTTCTCCCATGTGCTCGACGGCGGGTGGACCGGCGGACACTACTGCCGGAGTTGGGAACTGCTCGGCTTGCAGGAATTCGGGCCGATCGTCAACGTCGATAAGGAACCGGCTCCGTGGGGCAACTCGCGCCGGCTGATCACCGACGCGGACGTGAAGAAGGACGCGAAGCGCGCCCACAGCAGCGTCACGCCGGGCGGGGCGGCTGTGAAGGGGCCGGAAGGCAAATTCGTCCACGAGGAGGTGTGGAAGTACCTGTTCACCCACCCGGTCGAGCAGGTCGGGCAGGCGGTGCCGGCAGACCCGAGCTGCCTGAAAGACCTGCGGAAGAAGTGAAAATCCGGATCGGATTTGCGACCAATGGAGCAAGCGCGGCGATCCGGCCGCGCGCGACATCAGCACTCGCCGCCGTCGCCCGGCTTCTTCGCCGTCCCACCGCCACCGCCGTTAAACGAAACGTCGGCCCCGGCGAGCAACAGTAGGATCAGAATGGCTCCAAACACCACGACCAGGAAGATCTGGCCGGCGATCACCCAGCCGTTGCGCTTGCGGACGGGCGTCGGCGACTTGATGGCGGGGCGGGCGTAGTCGAGCGTGTTAGATCGGGTGGACATGAGAAACTCCGTTGGGGGTTGCTTCACATGGAGTTTCGGAAGCCCAGGACGAATCTGGCTGGCGGAATTACGCGTGCATGGGCGAAGCCGTCACCCCCGGGGCGGCCTGGTGTGACGCCCCCGGATCCGGCCGACCGACCGCTCTCATTTTCCCCGCCCCCTGATCACTTCGCGGCGTGCGCCGCCCGCATGACGGCGTCGATCCGGTCGAAGTCCGCTCGGAACTTCTCCTCGATCTCGGCGTGCTGGCGGGCCATGTACTGGCGGGTGAAATCGGCGACGGCTGCGTCGGTGTTGACGTTCACCCGTGTCCGGGGCGTCATGACCCGGTGGAGCTTGACCGCCAGTGAAACGCACGTCAGCGCCAGGCAGACGGCGACGAGGATGGTCTGCCACGCTCCGGGCTTAGTGGTCTTGGGGCGCGGAGTCGACTGTTTGCCACCGGCCGAGGGTCGCTCGACGACCGGTGCTTCGGCGACTTCGAGACGCTTCACCGAGATCACCGTCAGCCCGTACGCCTCGGCCCGATCGCGGGCTTCGGCTTCTCCGGCGACGGTCGTGACCAGCGTGCGGGCCTTCCGGGTCTTGGCGTCGACGGCCTTGACCTCGAACTCGTACAGGACGACCGGACGGGAAAGGGGCGGCGGCGTCGGGCGGATCGAGCGGGTCGTGTCCGAGGTGACGAGCTGATTCGTGGTCGCGAACATGGCGGGCTCCGGGGTGAAAGGTGGGTCTTCACCCGGAGTTACGCGATGCGCGGGGCGATCTGGCGACCTCTTCCGGAGCTTTTGTAACCCCCTGTCGCGTCGAGCGTTGCGAACCACCCCTCACGGCGCCGGATACCGCGGCTTCTCGCCGTTGATCACCCCCATCACGTCGCGCACGACCCACGACATGTTCTCCAGCGCCGAGTGCGTCCGCGCCGCCAGGTGCGGCGTAAGCAGCACGTTGTCCAACCCCAGCAGCGGGAACCCCGGCGGCGGCGGTTCGGGGTGATAGACGTCCAGCGCGGCGCCGGCCAGGCGCTTGTGGCGGATCGCATCCGCCAGGGCGGCGGCGTCGAGCACCTCGCCCCGGCTCGTGTTGATCACGATCGCGTCGGGTTTCATCAGCGCAAGTTGCGGCGCGCCGACGAGGTTCTCGTTCCCCGGGAGCATCGTCACGTGGATCGAGAGCACGTCGGCCTGTTTGTAGAGCGTTTCCTTGTCGACGCGCTCGGCCGGGAACTCCAGCGACTCTGGCCGGATTTCCAAGACGTCGTTGTAGATCACGCGCATGCCGTAGCCGTTTGCGCCGATCCGTCCGACTCGCTTGCCGACCCGACCCATGCCCAGGACCCCGAGCGTAAGTTCGTTGAATTGCCGCCCGCGGACGGTGTTGCGGATCCGCTTGAACTCCTTCGGGTCGTAGACGGCGTCCTTGAAGAAGTTCCAAGGGCGGAGCATCTGGGCCACGTAGCCGAAGACGAAATCGCCGACGGCGAGCGTGTTTGCGTCCGGCGTGTAGACGACCTCGACCCCGCGCGCCCGGCAGGTCTTGACGTCGATGTTCTCGATACCGACCCCGCCGCGCCCGACGACTTTCAGATTCGGCGCCTTGGCGAGCAGTTCGTCGTTCACCCGCGTGTACGTCCGCACAACCATCCCGGCCGCGCGGGCAAGGTGCTCGTCGAACCCCGGGTCCCCCTGGCCGATCTCGACGACGTCGGCGTGCTCCTTGAGCCAGTCCAGCGGGCGCGGGTCGGAACCTTCGGTGACGAGGATGAGCGGGCGCATCGGCGCAGTATAGGGCGGAGAACTCGGTCACTGAAGTGACCAAGCCTCGATCGCGCCTACTGCTTATTCCAAAACCCCCACTTATTCGTCGACGTGCCCAGTTCCTTCTCGACGCCGCTGGGCGCGACAAGCCACCAGTCGTGCGAGTCGGACTCCGGCGGCTCCTTGAAGAAAAACACGCTCCCGTCGACCGTCCCGTAGTACGTGCCGCCGTTGTGCGTCTTGGCCATCTTGTCCGTGTTCGCGTGGCCGGCCTCGACGTTGCCGCCGTTGATCCCGAACGCCGGGTCTTCCCCGCAGATGATCGGCGTCGGCACCCGCTCGCTCCGTCCGTCGGGGTACTCGAACCGCGCCTCGGGCCGGATCTTCACCAGCTTGGCCCCGGAGAAGACCTGGAACTTCGCATAATCGAAGTACCCGTTGCTCTCGCCCTTGGCCCGTCGGACCTCGTTGACGAGCGACGGGCAGCGGTAAATTTGCGTGCTGTTGGTGTACTTGAAGAGCGTGCCGGCCTTCGGGCCGTTGACGAACCCGGTGATCGGGTCGTCCGTGTTGTCGAACCCGCCGAGCATCCAGCAGCGTTTGTTCTCGTCGGGGTCGGTGCGGTCGATGTAGTTCCCGGGCAGGCGGCCGTCGTGGTCCTGGGCGAACAGGAAGACGGCCGTCATGAGTTGCTTGACGTTGCTCCCGCACGCGACCTGCCGGGACTGCTCGCGCGCCTTGTTGAGCGCCGGCAGCAGCAGCGAGATCAGGATCGCGATGATCCCGATCACGACGAGCAGTTCGACGAGCGTGAACGCCAGGCGACCAGGGCCGCGCGGCGGTGTCCGAACCCAGACACTCATGCAGGTGCTCCCTTCCTCGACGTGATGGGCGAACCGTAGCGAATCAGACGTGGCGAGCTCGTCCCGGGCCCGCATTATGAAATATACACGAGATCCCTGATTTCGTGAAAACCGGCCGGGGTTCTCGCCGGACGCGATCGCCCGTGGACGGCACGATGCGTTTGTCCGTCGGATTTGACTTGTCCGCGCGCGCCCATTAGGTTTGCGAGGCAGTTTGAAGCTGACCTTTCACGCCGCTCGAGGGTAAGTTTTGGCTGCGACGGTCGTCATCCCCGCCCGGTACGGATCCACTCGTTTTCCCGCCAAAATTCTCGCCTCATCGACCGGGCGACCCCTCGTACAACACGTGGTGGATCAGGCACTTAAGTGCGAGCGGGTGGGCCGCGTGCTGGTCGCGACCGACGATGCCCGGATCGCCGACGCGCTCAAGCCTTTCGGCACCCAGGTCGTCATGACCTCGACCGACCACCAGAGCGGGACGGACCGCATCGCCGAGGTCGCCCGCGGGGGGCTGACCGACCCGATCATCGTCAACGTCCAGGGGGACGAGCCGGAGATCGAGCCCGAGATCATCGACGGGCTGATCCACCTGCTGGAAGACTCCCCTGCCGACGGCGGGCCGACCGACATGGCGACGGCGGCGACACCATTTCCCGCCGGCGCGGACGTCAACGATCCGAATCTTGTCAAAGTGGTGACCGGCGTCGGCGGGCGGGCCCTGTATTTTTCCCGGTCGCCAATTCCGTTCCGCCGGGACCCAACTTCTTCGGGGCATCCCGCGTATTATCTGCATCTGGGGATCTACGCTTACCGCCGTGAATTCCTGCTGCGGTTTGCCTCTTGGGCTCCGACGCCTCTGGAGCAGACCGAAAAGCTGGAACAGCTCCGCGTGCTCGAGCACGGCGGGACCATCCGCGTCCTGACCGTCGGCCGGGCGACGCACGGGATCGACACGGCGCAGCAGTACGAGGCGTTCGTCGCACGACACCGCAGGGTGGGCACTGCCCGCCGTCCGTAATCGCGCGCGGCGGATGCCGGACAATCGAATCGGTCTTGACCCAATCGCGGCGGGCAATGCCCACCGTACGGAAGAAATACGGAAGAACACAATGAGCAACGAAGAACTGCTGGCCAAGATCGGCGCGACGACGGACGAGACGGAGTTTTACACGCCGACCCCGCCGGGGTACCGGCGCGGGCAGCACAAGTACGTAATCGTCGTCGGGACGGTCATGAGCGGGCTGGGCAAGGGCATCTTCAGCTCGTCGCTCGCCAAGCTGTTGCAGGACAAGGGCCTGAAGGTCGCCCCGATCAAGATGGAGGGGTACTACAACATCGACTCGGGCACGCTCAACCCTTACCGCCACGGCGAGGTGTTCGTGCTCGACGACGGGATGGAGACCGACATGGACCTGGGCACGTACGAGCGCCTGCTCGACCAGGACCTGTCGGCCGCCAACTTCACGACCAACGGGCAGGTCTTCCGCGAGGTGCTGCGGAAGGAGCGCGAGGGCGAGTACCTCGGGCGCGACGTGCAGACGATCCCGCACGTGACGGGCGAGATCAAGATGAAGCTCCGCCAGCTCGCCGCCAAGAGCGACGCGGACGTGGTGTTCGTCGAGGTCGGCGGGACGGTGGGCGACCTGGAGAACTCGAACTACCTCGAGGCCTGCCGCCAGCTCGCGTACGAGGAGGGCGAGGGGTCGGTCGTGTTCGTCGCGCTGACGTACGTGCTCGAGCCCGGGGCGCTGGGCGAGCAGAAGTCGAAGGCGGCCCAGCTCGGGATCAAGCGGCTGATGGAGCTGGGGATCATGCCGCACCTGCTCGCCTGCCGGGCGAGCAACCCGGTGAAGGACAAGGTGCGCGAAAAGATCTCGATGTACACGAACGTGCCGATGCGGCGCGTGTTCTCGATGCACGACGTGAGTAGCATCTACCTGATCCCCGAGTCGATGCGCGAGGCCGGGATCGACCGCGAGGTGCTGACGATGCTGGACCTGCACGACCGCGTGAACCAGCGGGTCGAGGACGCCAACCGGAACAAGTGGCGGAACTACGTCGAGCAGATCCTCAAGCCCAAGAAGCAGCACGTGACGATCGCCGTCACGGGCAAGTACACGGCGTTGCGGGACGCGTACGCGTCGATCATCAAGTCGGTCGAGCACTGCTCGGCGACGCTGAACGTCGACGTGCAGATGAAGTGGCTGGACACTACCGACGTGACGGCCGCCAACGTCGCGACCGAGTTGGCGGGAGTGGACGGGATCATCGTGCCGGGCGGGTTCGGCGTCCGCGGGACCGAGGGCAAGATCGAGTGCATCCGCCACGCCCGCGAGCAGCACGTGCCGTACCTCGGCCTGTGCCTGGGGTTCCAGATGGCGGTGATCGAGTACGCGCGGAACGTGTGCGGGATCAAGGACGCGGACTCCAGCGAGTTCGACCCGCGGTGCGTCAACCCGGTGATCGACATCCTGCCCGAGCAGAAGAAGATCGAGGGGCTGGGCGGGAACATGCGCCTGGGCGGGAAGGACGTGGAGATCAAGGCGGGGACGCTCGCGGCGAAGCTGTTCGACAACGCCCGCAAGATCCGCCTGCGGTTCCGTCATCGGTACGAGGTCGACCCCAAGTACATCGCCCAGCTCGAGGCGAGCGGGATGGTCTTCAGCGGCAAGCACCCGACCCAGCCGATCATGCAGGTACTGGAGCTGTCGCAATCGCAGCACCCGTACTTCATCGGCACGCAGGCGCACCCGGAGCTGACGAGCCGGCCGCTGCGCCCGAGCCCGTTCTTCATGGGCCTGATCCAGGCGGCGATGGACCACGCGAAGGGGCGGAGCGGCGGGGCCGTGGCGCCCGCCCCGGCGGCGACTGGACAGGGACATGCGGTGAAAAAGGCGGTTGCGCCGGAAAAACAGCCGCAGCCGGTGTAGACAAGATTATTCGACGAACGCGACAACGCCTGGGAGGTGCCAATGGGAAAGCTCACGGACAACAAGACGGGCGCGAAACGGCGGCCAACTCGAGCAAAGGCTAAAGGTGCGTCAGCACGAACGACTAAGGCGGCCAGGCTCGCGGAACTTCGCAAGCGCCTGACGAATCGCCCGAAGCCGAAGAAAACCATCGAGGAACTGGCGCGAGAGCAAGGTAAGAAGCCGCTTCGGAGCATTGACGACCTGCCGTCGATCTTCGAGTCCGAGGCGGAGGCAGACGCGTTTTTCGAGTGGTCGATGGCGGAGCGAAGAGCCGGAAGAGAGGCCGCCCGCCGCGCGCTTCTACCGGTCGATGGCAAGTCGGGGAAGAAATGACCGACGTCATTCTCGACACGAACGTCGCGAGCATTCTCAGCCCGTTTAAGCATTTCGCCTCATTGCGTCCCGTGTATGAGCAGGCCGCGTTTGGCCGTCTCAACGTATTGAGCGTTCAGACGGTCGCCGAACTGTACCTTTGGGCGAAACTTCGAAATTGGGGTGCGCGTCGGCAGGCGGAACTCCAACTCTACATCGACGGGTTCACGCTCGCCCCCTGTGACGTAGACCTCGCACCCACCTGGGCCTCGGTCGTTGCGCATTCTCGCGCCGTCGGCAAGCCGCTCTCGACGGCCGACGCGTGGGTCGCCGCGACGGCCTTATATTTCGGCCTCGAACTCCTCACCCACGACCGCGACTTCGTCGACCTGAAGATCCCCGGCCTGAAGGTGACCTGCTTCGCATGAAATTCGCCCTCCCCACCGCCGCGGCGCCTGTTTGGGACTTCGCGACCGTCGCCGCGCGGGCGAAGGAGCTCGGGTATGACGGGGTCGACCTGCGGGGGTATCTCGACGAGCCGTCGCCGACGCCGCACAACGTGTTTTTGTCGGACCCGGCAAAGGTGCGAGAGGCGTTTGACGTCGCCGGGGTGCCGGTGGCGTGCCTGTCGACCGGCGTGTCGATGGGGCGGACGCGCGGGGAACATGAGCCGGCCGCCAACCGCGCTCGGCGGTGTGTGGACGTCGCCGGGGTGCTCGGGACGAAGGTGGTACGGATTCGGGATCGGCTGGTCGCGCGGGGGACGGGGCACCTCGCCGCGGCGGCGGAGTTCGGGCGGTGGCTTTCGCCACTGGCGGAGTACGCGGCCGGGCGGGGCGTGACGATCGCGGTCGAGAACGTCCTGTCGTTTCGGACGGCGCGCGAGATGTGGGCGGCGCTGGATAACGCGCACCACCGCGCGGTCGGGGCGGCGTGGGACCCGGCGGCCGCGGCGGCGGTGGGCGAGATGCCGGCGGTCTCGGTGCCGACGCTGAACGGAAAGATCGTCTACGCGCTGGCGACGGATGTGACCTTGGCGGGGACGCCTTCACCAGCGCGTCCGGCGGCGATGGGATTCGCCGACGTCGGCAAGGGCGCCGCGCGCGTGCGGGAGTTCGTCATCCGCCTGATGGGGATCGGGTACAGGGGGTGGGTCTGTCCGGAGCCGGTCGGGCCGATCGTGGGGACGCCCGAGGCATACCTGTCGGCGGCTCTCGCGGCGTTGCGCGGGTGGACGACGCCGCCCGCGCCGCCAAAGGTCGTCAAGCCCGTGCACCCGCCGGTGAAGGTGGCGGCGAAGTAGGGCGCGGCGTTCGAATTGGGGGGAAACGCAGCCGGCAGGGCTCGAACCTGCGACCGTCGGATTAGAAATCCGATGCTCTATCCAACTGAGCTACGGCTGCACGGGGACCGGAGTATAGGCTACACGTTGAAGAGGAAGTGCACGACGTCGCCGTCGCGCATCACGTACTCCTTGCCCTCGGCGCGGAGCTTGCCGGCGGCCTTGATCGCGGCTTCGGTCTTGTACTGGACGAGATCCTGCACCGTGAAGATGTTGGCGCGGATGAAGCCGCGCTCGAAGTCGGTATGGATCACGCCCGCGGCCTGGGGGGCGGTCGCGCCGACGGGGATCGTCCAGGCGCGGATCTCCTTGGGGCCGCAGGTGAAGTAGCTCTGGAGTTCGAGGAGCTTGTAGGCCTCGCGCGTCAGGGCGCCCAGCGCGGGCTCCTTCAGGCCCATGCTCGAGAGCATTTCCTGCTTGTCGGCGGCGTCGAGCTCGGCGAGCTCGGACTCGAGCTTGCCGCAGACGGGGACGACGTAGCTGTTCTCGATCTTGGCGCGCTCGCGGACCTTGTCGACCAGCGGGCTCTTACCTTCCAGATCGTCCTCGGCGACGTTGGCGACGTAGAGGATCTTCTTGGCCGTGATCATGCCCAGGCCCTTGAGGATCTTGCGCTCCTCGGGGTCGAACTCGAGCTGGCGGACGGGCTTGCCCTGATTCAGGTGCTCGCGGCAGCGCTTCAGGACCTCCAGCCGTGCGATGGCCTCCTTGTCGCCGGAGCGCGCCTGGCGCTCGGTCTTGTCGATCGAGCCCTGGGCGGTCTCGAGGTCGGCCAGGGCGAGCTCGGTGTCGATCGTGTCGATGTCGCGGATCGGGTCGATCTTGCCCTCGACGTGGGTGATGTCGGGGTCCTCGAAGCAGCGGACGACCTGGAGGATCGCGTCGACCTCGCGGATGTGGGAGAGGAACTTGTTGCCCAGGCCTTCGCCCGTGGACGCGCCCTTGACGATGCCGGCGATGTCGACGATGCGGACCGACGCGGGCACGATCTTCTCGGTCTGCTGGTGTTTGTGGAGGATCTCGAGGCGGTCGTCGGGGACGGCGACGACGCCGACGTTCGGGTCGATCGTGGCGAACGGGTAGTTGGCGGCCAAAGCCTTGGCGGCGGTGAGGGCGTTGAAAATGGTGCTCTTGCCGACGTTGGGCAGGCCGACGATTCCGACTTCCATGGGCGTAAGTTCCGTTGAGGGCGAGGCGTAGGGCGGCGCGCGGGCGCGGGCCCGTCCGCCGGGGAGGGCGGGAGTATACAAACAATTTACGTGGGGAGTGAGTGCGCGGCGGTAGGATCACGGTGGTGTGAGGTGACCCACGCGCCCCGATTTTTGTCGGATTTCGGATTGCGGATCTCGGATTGCGGATTGGGAACACCGATTTCGATCCGAAATCCGCATTCCGCAATCCGAGATGGGACACGTGAGGCGCCCCTGGAACTATGGGGCGCGGGGGGCGTCGAACCGGGGGCGGGGGATGTCGGGATTGGGGCACGTCTGCCGGAGATGGATATGAACGCGCAAGCCGATTTCGTCGCTCAGGGCGGGGAGAGTTCGGTTTCGCCGGCGCCGCGCCGGTCGCGGGGCCGATGGGTGCGGCGGTTGG
>DATHXE010000858.1:0-3470 GCA_035459845.1 Tepidisphaeraceae bacterium
CGCATTATGCCCACGCTCGCCGCCGCCCCCGCCGAGAACGCCGCCGCCGTCGCCGACGCGCTCAAGAAGCTCACGACGATCGCCACCCTCCCGGAGGTGACCGCCAAGATCGTTACCACCGTCGAGGACCCCAAGGCGTCCGCCGCCCAACTCCACAAGATCGTTGCCCACGACCCGGCCCTCGCCACGCGCATCCTCAAGGTCGTGAACTCCGCGTTCTATGGCCTGCCGGGGCAGATCGGCTCGGTCGAGCGCGCGATCGTCCTGCTCGGGCTCAACGCGATCAAGAACATCGCCGTCGCCGCGTCGCTCGGCCAGCTCTTCCGCGGCGTCCGCCTGACCGGCAACTACACCGCCAAGGACCTCTGGACCCACTGCATCGCCGTCGGCGTGACGGCGCGCGAGCTCGCGCGGCAGATGAAGCTCCCGATCGCCGACGAGGCCTTCCTCGCCGGCCTGATCCACGACGCCGGACTGCTCGTCTCGCTCCAGCTCTGGCCCGAGAAGCTCCGCGGCGCGTGCGACGCCGCCGCCGCCGCCCCCGAGCGCCCGTTCACCGAGATCGAGCGCGAGTGGCTCGGCGGCGTGGACCACCCCCAACTCGGCCAGGGCCTCGCGGAGCTGTGGAAGTTCCCGCGCTCCTGTCAGATGGTCGCCGGCTACCACCACCGCCCGACCGCGTTGCACGACAACAACCGCCTGCTCGTCACGCTCGTGTACGTCGCCGACACGATGTGCTGCCACGCCGGCAAGGGCTTCCCGCTCACCGCCCTGAACCAGAAGATCGAGGACGCCGGCCTGTCCGACATCCAGCTCGACCCGATCCTGATCGCGCAGACCGCCAACCGCCTCGACGACCTCGTCGGCAGCGCGACGAGCGTGCTCGGATAGTCTCGTGGCCTGGGTACCGCCCGCAGGGCCGTACCCGTGTTCGACGACCGATTGCGCGAAAGGAGCTCCCCAGCGGGCTGCGCTGTTGCTCGTCCTTCGGGTCGCGGCTCAACAGATCATCGCAAGGTAAATCCACCCTCCCCAACTTGCGCCGCTGCCGCTAGTGTCGCGGGCATGCCTCCGCGCCCCCGCCCGACGCCATCCAATCATCTACCCGACGACGGCTTCGTCCACGTCCGCGGCGCCCGCGAGCACAATCTCAAGGACGTCTCCCTCCGCATCCCGCGCGACGCGCTGGTCGTCTTCACCGGCGTTTCCGGCTCCGGCAAGTCCTCCCTCGCCTTCGGCACGCTCTACGCCGAGGCCCAGCGCCGCTACCTCGAGTCCGTCTCGCCCTACGCGCGCCGACTCTTCCACCAGATGTCGAACCCGGACGTCGACGAGATCGACGGCCTCCCGCCCGCCGTCGCCTTGCAGCAGCAGCGCGGCGCGCCCACTACCCGCTCGTCCGTCGGCAGCGTCACCACGCTCTCCAACCTCCTCCGCATGCTCTACTCTCGCGCCGGTGACTACCCGCGCGGCCAGCCGATCATCTACGCCGAGGGGTTCTCCCCCAACACGCCCGAAGGCGCCTGCGCCACCTGCCATGGCCTCGGGCGCGTCTACGACGTCACTGAAAAGTCGATGGTCCCCGACCCGACCAAAACCATCCGCGACCGCGCGATCGCGGCTTGGCCACTCGCCTGGGGCGGGCAGAACCAGCGCGACATCCTCGTCTCCATGGGCATCGACGTCGACGTCCCGTGGAAGGACCTGCCCAAGAAGACGCGCGACTGGATCCTGTTCACCGAAGAGCGGCCCGAGGTCCCCGTCTACCCCGGCTACACGCCCGCCGAGACCCGCCGGGCGATCAAGCGCAACGAGACGCCCAATTACATGGGCAGGTTCATCGGGGCCAAGAACTACGTCCTGACGACCTTCGCCACCACGCAGAGCGCGCTGATGAAGAAGCGCGTCGCCCGGTTCATGACCGGCGCCGACTGCCCCACCTGCCACGGCAAACGCCTCAAGCCCGAGGCCCTTCGCGTCAAGTTCGCCGGCATGGACATCGCCGAGATCTCCCACCTCCCGCTCAAGCAACTGCACAAGATCGCCAAACCCTTCCTCGACGGCATCGCGCCCGGCTGGGCCAAGCTCAAAACCGAGCACCCCGAGAAGGCCGAGGTCACCACGCGCATCCTCGAAGACCTCCAGGCCCGCTGCGAAACGCTGTTGAACCTCGGCCTGGGCTACCTCTCGCTCGAGCGCTCGACGCCCACCCTCTCGCCCGGCGAGCTCCAGCGCCTGCGTCTGGCGACCCAGGTCCGCGCCAACCTCTTCGGCGTCGTCTACGTCCTGGACGAGCCCTGCGCCGGCCTCCACCCCGCCGACACCGAGGCCCTCCTCGCCGCCCTCGACCAGCTCAAGGCCGCCGGCAACACGCTGTTCGTCGTCGAGCACGATCTGGACGTCATGCGCCACGCCGACTGGATCGTCGACGTCGGTCCCGACGCCGGAACGCAGGGGGGTGAGATCCTTTACTCGGGCGCCCCTTACGGACTGAAGCAAATCAAGAGCTCCCACACCGCTACTTATCTCTTCAACGGTCACATCCCGCTCAGCACTCAGGACTCAGCACTCAAGACTCCCCGCTCTCCTCAGGCATGGCTCAAACTCGAACACGTCACCCGCAACAACCTCCACGACCTCGCCGCCGAGTTCCCGCTCGGCGTCCTCACCACCGTGACCGGCGTCTCGGGCTCCGGCAAGTCCTCTCTCGTCTCCCAAACCCTCGTCGACCTCGTCTGCGCCGCGCTCGGTCACGACTCCTCCCCCGACGACGCCGACACCGCCACCGGCGACCCCGTCGACCTCGAATCCGCCCCCGTCGCGCCCACCGTCGGCCGGATCTCCGAAGGCCTCGACCGCATCAAGCGTCTCGTCCGCGTCGACCAGAAACCCATCGGGCGCACCCCGCGCTCCAACCTCGCCACTTATACCGGCCTATTCGACCACGTCCGCAAGCTCTTCGCCGCCACCAAGCAGGCCCGCGCCCGCCACTACTCGGCCGGCCGGTTCTCCTTCAACGTCGCCGCCGGCCGCTGCCCCCACTGCGCCGGCGAAGGCTTCGTCATGGTCGAGCTCCTCTTCCTCCCCAGCGTCTACACCCCGTGCCCCACGTGCCACGGCCAGCGCTACAACCCCAAGACCCTCGAGATCACCTACGAGGGCAAGAACATCGCCGAGGTGCTGGACCTGACGGTCGACGCCGCCCACGACTTCTTCGCCGCCGTCGAACCCGTCCACCGCGCGCTCGCCGTCCTCCGCGAGGTCGGCCTGGGCTACATCCGCCTCGGCCAGCCCGCCACCGAACTATCGGGCGGCGAGGCCCAGCGCATCAAACTCGCCACCGAGCTCCAGCGCGCCGGCCGGGGCGACACGCTCTACGTCCTCGACGAGCCGACCACCGGCCTCCACCCCCACGACGTCGAAAAGCTGATCGTACAACTCGACCGCCTCACCGACGCCGGCAACACGGT
>DATHXE010000859.1:0-15324 GCA_035459845.1 Tepidisphaeraceae bacterium
AGCCACCGGCAGGCTTCCTTCTTCAGCGTCTTGTGCAGTTCCGTTTCGCCGGGCATGTCTCAGGCACTCCGTTGCCGTGCGTCCCCGCGTCAAATGTTAAACGCGTGTTCGGGGGATGCAAGAAAACCGCCGTCGATGTGAGGCGAAGGGAGCGAGGTGTGAGACACCCGGACATGAAACGAATACGCGCAGGACCCGGCCGATCGCCGTCGCGCGATCAGCTGGCAACCGCGTGCTGCAGTTCCTTCTTCCGGTCCTGCATCTGCGCCTTGAGCCGGGCGAGGATGCTCGAGTGCATCTGGCTGACCCGCGACTCGGACAGATCGAGCGTGGCGCCGATCTCCTTCATCGTCATCTCCTCGAAGTAGTAGAGGATGATGATCAGCCGCTCGGCGCGGCTCAGGCCCTTGGTGATCAGTTCCTTCAGGTCCTTGCGCTGGATGTCGCGGACGGGGTTGCCGCCCTTCTTGTCTTCCAGGACGTCGATCTCGCGGACGTCCTTGTTCGAGTCGGTCTCGAACCACTTCCGCGACAGCGACACGACGCCGACCGCCGACGCGTCCTTGTTGATCTTGTCGAACTCGGCCATCGGGATCTGCATCTTCCGGGCCAGCTCCTCGTTGGTCGGGGCCCGGCCCAGTTCCATCTCGAGCGCCTTGGTCGCCTGCTCGAGCTTGTGGGACCGGCTGCGGACCAGGCGCGGCACCCAGTCCATCGACCGGAGCTCGTCGAGGATCGCGCCGCGGATGCGCGGGGCGCAGTACGTCTCGAACTTCACGCCGCGCTCGAGGTCGAACGCCTCGATCGCGTCCTTGAGCCCGAAGATGCCGGCCGACATCAGGTCGTCCAGCTCGACCTCGTCCGGGAGCTTGACGTGGATCCGCTCGGCGTTGTACCGCACGAGGTGGAGGTAATTCTCCATCAGCGCGTTGCGCAGCGGCTCGGTCGGCGCCTTCTTGTACTCGGCCCAGACGGCCTTGGGGTCCTTGAGTTCGCGGCTGGGGTCGCGGCGGAAGGCGCCGCTGTAGAACTTGGCCATGGAGTGTGCTCCCGGTCCTTGGGTTGGCGGTCGGACGATCGCCCGAGTTCACGGGCGCCGCCCTGCGGGTACGGCTCGAACGGCGGTGCGGGAAACCATCCTTGTCCCTCCACACCGGGATGTTCTGACTACGACGACTGCGATTCGACCCCGAGACGTGCGATTGGCCACTTCAGTGCCGGCGGAGGTTCAGACCGACCGGCCCACTTGGCGTTATCGGTCGTCCGGGGGGGTCGGACTTTGGTTTTTGATCCGCTCGGCCTCCGCGTTCACGTTCTCGTCCACCATCATCTGGGCGATCGCGCCCAATATCAGCCCGACCACGAGCGTCCCGGCCATCGCCACCAGCGCCCGCTGTAGGGTCGTGGCGAACGTGTTGTCCGCGCCGATCCCGATCACCAGGCACAGCGCGAACGCGACCAGCGACAGTGCCGCCGCGACTCGTTTGGCCATAACGCACCCGACCGATCGGCGTCACGCCTTGAACCACCGGCTCACGCGCTGGAAGAACCCGTCTTCGGGCAGCGCGATGCCCTGCTCGAACCGCATCGCCAGCTGCGCCACGCAGAACGACGCCGCGCACCGCGGGTGGGCGAGCAGGAACGGCGTGCGCGCCAGCACCGCCCGCCGGACGTGGTCGTCGGAGACCAGGTGCCCCGCGTCGAGCAGCGTGACGCCCAAGAAGTTTTTAGCGACCTTCGCAACGCGTTCGTACACCAGCCGCGCGTCGGCCGGGCCCTTGCACTGGTTGACCAGGAGCGACACGTTTCGGTTCACACCGTCGCGGGAGATGACCTTGATGACCGCGTACGCGTCGGTGATGGCCGTTGGCTCGGGCGTGGTGACGACCAGCACGTGGTCCGCCGCCCGCGTGAACGCGAGCACGTTGGCCGAGATGCCGGCCCCGGTGTCGATTACGAGTGCGTCGGCCGATGCCTCAACCTCGTAAAGGGCCTCGACGAGGCGCTGGCGGTCGTAGTCGGTCAGGTCGGCCATCTTCGCCAGACCCGACGCGCCGCCGATCAGCTTGAAGCCGCCGGGGCCCGTGACCATCACGTCCGCGAGTTCGCGTTTTCGGGCGATCACGTGCGACAGGTTGTACGGGAGGTCGACGTTGCAAAGGACGTCGGCGTTGGCGAGGCCGAGGTCGGCGTCGAGCAGCACGACCCGCTTGCCCGCAGACGCGAGCTTGATCGAGAGGTTGACGGCGACGTTGGACTTGCCGACGCCGCCCTTGCCGGAGGTGATCGCGATCACCGACGCCCGGGGCCGCCCCGGGACGCGAACGGTGGGTGGGGGCGCCGGCGCGACCGTGCCGGCCTGCTGGCGGATCAACGACCTGAGTTGGGTTGCCTGGTCAATCATCGCGCTCACGCCTGCCCCCTTCCGGAAAGGGCCGCCGTCCCGCCACCGGTGCCGCCGCCACTCCCGCCGCCGACGTTGCCGCCCGCCGTGCCGAGCAGCATCTGCGCCAGCCGCGACCCGCGGCCGACCTCGATGTCGTCCGGCACGTTCTGGCCGGTCGTCACGTACGACAGCGCCTTGTTCACCTTCCGCACCACGTTGAGCACCACGCCCACGTGCACGGCCTCGTCCAGCTTCGTGAAGATGATCTTGTCGACCCGCACCTGCCCGAACCGCTCGACGGCGAACTCGATGCACGACTGGGCGGCGGTGGACGAGAGCACGAGGTGCACCTCGTCGGGCCGGGCCGCTTCGAGCATGCCGCGGAGCTCGTTGAGCTTGAGCGTGTCGGCGGGCGAGCGGCCGGCCGTGTCGACCAGGACGAAATCGCAGTCGCGCATCCCGGCGACCGCGTCGGCGACGTCGTCGGCCGAGTTGCACACCTTGAGCGGCGAGCCGATCAGCTCGGCATAGCGGCGGAGCTGGTCGATCGCGGCGATCCGGTACGTGTCGAGCGTGATCAGGCCGACCTTGCGGTTCTCGCGGAGCTTGAGGTTGGCGGCGAGCTTGGCGAGCGTGGTCGTCTTGCCGACGCCGGTCGGGCCGATCAGGGCGACGACGTGCGGGCCGACCTTGTTCGCGGCCTTGCGCAGCCCGCCGGTCGCCGGAATCATCCGCTCGACCTGCTCGACGAGCCTTTCGCGGACAAAGTCGGTCTGCGACAACTGTTCGGCGCGGTAAGACCCGAGCTGCCGCACCATGTCGGTCGCGAGCTCTTCGGCGACCTGGTTCTGGATCAGGTGGGTGTAGTGGTCGAACAGGTGCTCGGGGACGGCGGGGGCGGCGTCCTTGCGCGTCTGGCGGACGAGGTTCTCGAGCAGGCCGCGGAGGTCGCGGACCTCGGACGAGATCGACATCATCATCGCGCGGTTGGCGGCGGGCGTCTCGAGCAGGCCCTGGCCGGGCGCGGCGGACGACTGGGCGGGCTGGGGCGCGGGCTTGGCGACCGGGGCCGGCCGGCCGTCGCGGCCGTAGGTGCCGGCGCCGGGCCGCCCGCCCGATTGCGTTTGCTGCGATTGTTGTGCTTGTGCGGGGCGGCGGCGGGGGGCGACGTTCAGGCCCGTGCCCGCGGTGATCTCGACGACCTCGCCCCGCCGCATCCCCATCCACTTGCGCCGGGGGACGGTGCGCGTGTGGAGGATGACGGCGTCCGCGCCCATCTCGCCCTTCACCAGCGCCATCGCCTGGGCGAAGGTCGGTGCTGAGAATGTCCGGAGGTTCATGCCTGCTTCCCGTCCGTGCGAAGCTGCGATCGCGTCACGCGCATCCTTGCGCGCGGGTTCGGTTATCGCGCGTCACGGTAAAGCTTTCAAGTGGATTGTTTGTGGGCGGGTAAGAATTCCATGAGCGGGGGAAATCGTGCGCAGGAATTGCGCGGCAGGCCGCGCGAGTCGCGGGCGGCGTCTCCGCTCACTTCATCGTCACCCCGTATCCCTTCGCGATTGCCTCGAGCTCGCGGGTCGCGTTCTCGCCGCGGTTCTTGACCTCGTCGAGCTTGCGCAGCAGCGCGTCGCGGTCGGCCGTCGTCCCGCCGCGCGCCCTGGCCGAGTTCACCTCACTCATCAGACCCTTCAAGTCGGTGAACGCCGTCTTCATGTCGTAGAACTTCTGCCGGAAGTCGGCGGGGCAGTCGGTCACGTCGATCTCGCTGAGCATCTGGTTCATCGCCGTCATCTGCTCGATCGGCGACTTGCCGGCCGTGGAGCCCTCGATTCGCGCCTTGCCCTTCTCCATGTCCGCAACGGCGCGCTCGATGGCCGCCTTACCGGAGGCGCCGGACTGCTTGCAGCTCATGCCCCCGACGGCAATCGAGAGCGTCAACGCCACCAGTGCCGCGTAGTTCGCCAGCTTCATTCCGTGCTCCTTTGATCGGCGGTCCGCCGCCCCAAGCGGGGGCCATGAGAGGATAAGCTCACGTCCGGGGACGTGAACGTCAAGACCGTGTGGAGCGTTCGCTGAGGTACAGGGTTCTGGCCGCGCCAGACCCGCCCGCTGAAGCGGGCTCGCCGAGATTAGTCGTTCATGCCGACCAGCGCCACCGCTTCGACGTTGATCCCCGGGACGATCTCGTTGTAGCTCATGACGGCGGTCGTGGGCATCGAGCCCTCGATCATGCGCCGCAGCTGCGAGCGGATCTGCGGGCTGCAGAGGATGACGGCGGGGCGGCCGGCGGAGGTGATCTCCTGCACGCGGGCCGACAGGCGGGTGACGAGCGTCTGCGCGGTCTGCGGCGGGATGCGGTTGCTCGCGCCGTGCTCGCTCCGCTCGATATGGCCGTTGATGAAGTCCTCGAGCGCCGGGTCGAGCGTGACGACCCACAGGCGGTCCTGGTCGTCGACGTACTGCTTGCAGATCGTCCGCGACAGCGCGTTGCGGCAGTACTCGGTGAGCACGTCCATGTCCTTCGACCGCCCGGCCCAGTCGCCCAGGGTCTCGACGATCGTCTCCAAGTCGCGCACGGGCACGCGCTCGCGGAGCAGGTTCTGCAGCACCTTCTGCAGCTCGCCCGGCTTGACCACCGTCGGGATGACCTCTTCCACCAGCGCCGGCACGCGCGCCTTGAGGTTGTCCACCAGGTTCTTGACCTCCTGGCGGCTGAGCAGCTCGGCGGCGTGCTGCTTGATCAGCTCCGTCAGGTGCGTGGCGAGCACGCTCGTCGCCTCGACGACGGTGTAATTGAGCAGCTCGGCCTGCGGGCGCTGCGACTCGGTGATCCAGTACGCCGGCAGGCCGAACGCCGGCTCGATCGTCTCGTACGCGTCGGGGATCGGGCCGCTGGTAGCGCCGTTGTCCATCGCCAGCATCTGCTCGGGGTACGTGACCCCCCTGCCGATCGCCTGGCCGCGGATCTTGACGATGTAGTCGTTGGCGCTCAGCTGCATGTTGTCGCGGATGCGGATGGGCGGGACGATGACGCCCAGGTCCGTCGCGATCTGCCGGCGGATCATGCTGATGCGGTCGAGCAGGTCGCCGCCCTTACTGACGTCGACCATGCGCACCAGGCCGTAGCCCACCTCGAGCTCCATCGTGTCGACGTCGAGCAGCTTCTCGACCTTTTCCGGCTCCTTCTTGGTGGCCTCGACCTGCTTCTCGCGCTCGACCTTCTGGTCGGCCGCCTTCTTGTTTTTCGTCAGCATCCACGCGAGCCCCGCGCAGCTCGCCCCCGTCAGCAGCAGCGGGATCCGCGGGAGGTCCGTAAATGCCATCACGAACAGGAACCCCGCCGCCACGACCAGCGCCTGCGGCTTGGCCAGCACCTGGTTGAGCATCTCGTCGCCGAGGTTGCCGCGGGTGGACGTGCGGGTGACGATCAGGCCCGCGCCGAGTGAGACGATGAACGCCGGCACCTGCGAGACCAGGCCGTCGCCGATCGTCAGGCGGGTGTACAGGCTCATGCACTTGAGCGCGGGCCAGCCGTGCTCGACCATGCCGACGTACAGGCCGCCCAGGATGTTGACGAACGTGATGATGATGGCGGCGACGGCGTCGCCGCGGACGAACTTCGACGCACCGTCCATGGCCCCGTAGAAGTCGGCCTCCTGGGCGATCGCCTCGCGCCGCCGGCGGGCCTCGGGCTCGTTGATGATGCCGGCGTTCAGGTCGGCGTCGATCGCCATCTGCTTGCCCGGCATCGCGTCCAACGTGAACCGGGCCGCGACCTCGGCGATGCGCGTGGCGCCCTTGGTGATCACGACGAACTGGATCACCACGATGATGATGAAGATGATGACCCCGACCGCGAGCGACCCGCCCGAGACGAAGTTGCTGAACGCCTGGACGACGTGGCCGGCGGAGGCCATCGCCGCCTCGGGCGTGGACGCCCGGTCGCCCGCGGTCAAGATCAGCCGCGTCGTCGCGGCGTTCAGCACGAGCCGGAACAGCGCCGTGCCGAGCAGCAGCGACGGGAACACGCTGAACTCGAGCGGGCTGCCGACGAAGATCGTCGTGACCAGGATGATCGCCGAGATCGCGATGTTCAGGATGAGCAGGAAGTCCAGCACCGCCGGCGGCAGCGGCACCAGGATCACCATCAACAGCGACAGCGCGGCGATCGGCAGGATCATGCCGCGGTAGCGCTGGATGGCGACGAAGATGGGGTTGGAAGCGATTGCCGACATCCGTGTCGCCTGAATCCGAAACTCGAAGCTCGAAGCTCGAATCAATGACGAACCTCGAATGACGAATGGCGAAACGTCCGTGTTTCGCGCTCGTCACCCGAGCAAGAGTTTCGTCATTCGTACTTCGTCATTGGGATTTGATTCGTTCTTCGGGTTTCGTCCTTCGTCATTCCGCAGCCGCCACCACGCTCAATTCGCCGACACCGTCTTTCGGCGGCGGCCCGACAACTCATACACGTAGGCCAGAATCTCCGCCACCGCGGCGTACAGGCCTTCGGGGATTTCTTCGCCGACGTCGACCGCCGCGTAGAGCGACCGGGCCAGGGGCGGGCGCTCGACGATCGGAATCCCCGCCCCGACGGCGAGTTCGCGGATGCGCAGCGCTATAAAGTCCTGCCCCTTGGCGACCACCCGGGGGGCGGTCATCGACGAGTCATATTTGAGCGCCACGGCGTAGTGCGTCGGGTTGGTCACGATCACGTCCGCCGTCGGCACGTCCTGGGCGAGCTTTTTGTCGAGCATTTGCATGGCCAGCTGCTTCCGCCGCTGCTTGACCTGCGGGTCGCCGTCCATGCGCTTCATCTCCTCCTTCACCTCCTGCTTGGTCATTTTCAGCTCCTTCTCGACGCGGAATCGCTGGTAGGCGTAGTCGACCAGGGCCAGGATCAGCAGGACGATCCCGACGCGCATGCCGATCGAGTAGACGAGCGACGCCCCGAGGAGGACGATCTGCCCGAACTCCAGGGCCATCGCGCCGACGATCTCGCCCATGCGGCCGTGGACCGCCGAGTAGGCCGTCCAACTCACGAGCGTCAGCTTGAGCAGGTTCAGGACGAGTTGGGCGACGCCCTTGCCCTTAAAGAGCTTCCCGGCCCCCTTGAGCGGGTTGAGCGCGCCCAGGTTCGGCTGGAGCTTCTTCATGTTGAACGACAGCCCGACCTGGGCGACGTTCACGGTGACGGCGATCACGACGGCGCCGATGAACATGGGGGCGATCGCGGCCCCGACCGCCATGATCGACCCGTACGCGGTGCCCGACGCCGACGACGGGTCGAGGTTGGCGAGCGACTCGCGCCCGAGCAGGCGGTCCATGACGTTCTTGAGCGCGCCGACGATCCCCGCGCCGTAATAGTTCAGCAGGATCAGTCCCCCGAGCATCATGACCGCCGACGTCAGGTCGGTCGAGCGCGGGACGTTCCCCTGCTCGCGCGCCTCCTGACGCCGCTTGGGCGTGGGTGCTTCTGTTTTATCGCCGTCAGTTTCGGCCATGGGGAAGGGTCACGGTTCGGGGTTCGGTTGCCGCTTGCGGCTTAGCGACTAGAGCGGTGCCGGCGACAACGGGGTCGCCGGCCCCTTCCACAGGCGCGTCACGGTGTTCAAGCCATCGACCAGCGAGTCCGAGATCACGCCGGTCGCCAGTGCGAGCCCGACGATCAGGATGACCATCCCGGCGACGGAGCGGATCGTCACGCCGGTGTTCATCACGTTGATCTGCGGCATCGTCTTGCTGATGAACCCGAGCGCGACGTCGACCACGAGCAACGCGACGAGCATCGGGGCGGCGAGCTTGATCGCCAGCACGGTCGAGCCGGTCACCAGGCCGAGGAAGACGTTGAGCAGGTTGGCGTCGAACGCGGCCGCGAGGAGCGGGAGCGTCTTGAAGCTCGCCGCGACGCCGAGGATGAGCTGGTGGTGCCCGCCGATCAGCAGGAAGACGACCAGCGTGAGCATGAAGTACAGGTCGCCGACGATCGAGCCCGAGCCGCCGAACTGCGGGTCGAAACTCTCGGCCAGGTTGAACCCCATCTGCTGGCCCATGATCTCGCCCGCCCAGGACACGGCGATAAAGGTGAGGCCGACGCCCAGGCCCATGACCATGCCGAAGAGGAGTTCGCCGCCGACCCCGATCGCCAGTTCGCCGGTCGTCGCGGGCATGGCGGGCGGGAACTTCACGCCGTTGACCAGCCCCGCGGCCGTTACCAGCGCGAAGAGCACCTTCACCCGCCGCGGGATGCGCGTGGAGCCGAACACCGGCGCCGCCAGCATCAACCCGCACACGCGGAAGAAGACCAGCACGAACAGCGGGACGAAGTTGAGGGCGTCGGAGAGCAAATCGGTCAGTGGTCAATTGTCAGTTGTCAGTTGTCCGCAGAAACCGAAAGCCCACGGTGCTCGCACCGTGGGTTGTCCTCCCCCCTGTCGCACATTCCCGATTCCTCCTTCTCGCCCCTCGCGTCTAGTTCATGATACCGCTCGTAAACATCTCCCGCGCGTACTCGAGCAGTCGCTGACTGGTCCAGGGCATCAGCACGATCGCCGCCGCGACCATGGCGGCGATCTTGGGGATGAAGGTCAGCGTCTGTTCCTGGATCTGCGTGATCGCCTGCACGAGCGAGACGACAATGCCGACCACGAGCCCGCACAGGAGCATCGGCGCCGAGATGGTCAGCGCCAGCACCAGGGCGTGTCTCACGAGATCGACTGCGGTTCCGGGTTCCATGCTGCTACCTGCGCTCGTTCCGATTCGACTCGCTGCGCGACCCGCCCGCTGAAGCGGGCTCGCCCGGCGTCATGTCACGAAGCTTCCCATCAGGCTCCCGGTGATCAGGTGCCACCCGTCCACCAGGACGAACAGGAGCAGCTTGAACGGGAGCGAGATCATGACCGGAGGGAGCATCATCATGCCCATCGAGATCAGGACCGCCGAGATCACCATGTCGATGATCAGGAACGGCAGGTAGATCTTGAACCCCAGCAGGAATGCCGTTTTGAGCTCGCTCAGGCAGAAGGCGGGGATGAGCGTCATCGTGCCGACGTCGTGCCGGGTCTGCGGCTCCTTATGGCCGGCGGCGTGGGCGAACATGTAGACGTCCTCCCAGTTGTCGGCCTTCTCGATCTGCTTGAACATGAAGTCGCGGAGCGGCTGCTGGGCCTTGTCGAGCGCGTCCTTCTGTTCGATGTCGCCCCGCAGGTACGGCTGCAGCGCCTCGCCGTTCACGCGCTCCCACGTCGGCTTCATGACCAGGAAGGTCATGAACAGCGAGAGCCCGATCAGGATCTGGTTGGGCGGGAGTTGCTGCGTCCCCAGCGCCTGCCGCAAAAGGCTCATCACGATGATGATGCGAGTGAAGCTCGTCATCATGATGAGGATCGCCGGCGCCAGCGACAGCACCGTCAGCAGGATGATGATCTGGAGGGCCGACGAGAAGTTCTCTCGCTTCGTGAGGTCCGGGAGCTGCGAGATCCCCAGCGGCCCGGCCGGCGTGGTCGCGCCCGCGGGCGCCGCCGGCTTCGGGGCCTCTCTCAATCCACCGCCGGCCGGCGTCGAGGGCGCCACCAGATCCGTACCGCCCGGCAGGTCCGCCGGCCGCTCCTGCCCCTGCACGCCCACTGCGAAGAGCACGAGCACCGACACCAGCGCAGCCCGACCCCACGCGGCCAACGCGCGCGGGGTGCGACTCGGGCTGTGCTCCACACTCTTCATTCTCTTGTCTTCTTCGCGGCTTCGCGCCGTTGCGACCCGACGCCGCGCCTTCTCACTTCGAAAACTGCTTCGACAAATTTCGCACGCGCTCCATCAGGTCGCCCAGTTCTTCGCGGGTCTGGGCGAGTTCCGGGGCCGACACTTCGTCGTCCATCGCGATCGGCGCGGCCGACGCGGCGGCGGGCCGCTTGGGTTCGCGCGGGGCCAAGGCTTGCTCGTCCTCAAAATCACCGGTCGCCGTGCTCAGCACCTCGTTGAACGCCGCCGCCGACGTCCGACCCGGCGCGGCCTGTCCGAGGAGCACGGCCACTTCGTCGGGATCGCTTATTTCGCACAACGGCGTCATCTGCGTGCCGTTGTTGGCCGCCAGCACGCACCGCCGACCGACGCGGATTAGGAGCACCTGCTGGCGGGGGGCGATGCTCAGCCGGGAGACCACCTGGAGCGTACCGTTGGCCTTATTGCCCGCGCCCGGCAGCCCTACGCGACGCCACACCTTCTGGGAGATGAAGATGATCGCCAGCACGACGCCCAGGGCGATTCCGAGACGTTTGAGGTCGAGCGGATCGGAGACTGCTCCTACGGGCACGGCATTCGTGCCGGCCGGCTGCGACGTTGCGGGCGCGGCCCCCTTGCGGCCGGGCAGCGGCGTCGCGCGCTCGAGCTCCTCCGCCGCGGTCGGCTTGGTCGAGGGCGCGGAGGGACCGGCGGGAGGCGATGCGGCGACGGGCCCGTCGGCCCACGCCGGCGCGGCGAGCGCCAGGAGTAACAGCACGCGGGGCCACATGTTTACAGCCCCTCTTCCTTGGCCGTGGCGACGATCTCGTTGATCCGCACGCAGAAGTTGTCGTTCAGCACGAGCACTTCGCCGCGCGCCACGAGCCGGTCGTTCACGAACACGTCGACCGGGTCGCCAGCGAGCTTGTCGAGTTCGACCACGGCGCCCTCGCCGAGCTTGAGCACGTCTTCGACGAGCATGCGCGAGCGGCCGAGCTCGATCTTGACGTTCAGGTCGACGTCGCGGAGCAGGTCGATCGACGAGACCTGGGCGTCCCGCATGACCTGGCTGAAGTCGGGCAGGTTGAGACTGGAGGTGTCGGGCGGGTCGAGGAGGGCCGTGGCCATGCCGGCGGATTGGGCGGTGGCGGCGGGCTGGGGGCCCGGGGCGGCGGCGAGCGCCGCGGCGGGGTCGTCGAAGCTGGCCTGGTTCAACAGCTCGTCGATCGACGCCTGGTCGAAGCCGGGGATTTCATCGGACGAGACGCCGGCGAACGGGTCCGTGTCGCCGGGCGGGGGCGTGGGGTCGGGCATTCGGCACCATCCTTGGCGATCTCGCCCCGGAGACGTCCTGTCTTCGGGCTGATGCCGCGGCGGTGGCTAAGGCCTTTCCGGGAAGCGACTTCTATCGCTAGAAGTCCGCGCGGTAGGGCGTACACCGAGGCACCAGGACCTCGGCTATCATGTCGTCCCCGATAATGTTTTCAAGCTGGACCTTGATCTGCCGGCGGAGCGTGTTGAGCTCGGGCTCGGAGCCCCCGCCGAGCTTTTCCGGGTCCATTTGCGCGATGATCGTCCGGACGCGGTCCTTAATCGAGTTCTCGCGCGCCTTGAACGCGTCCTTGGCCTTCTGCTCGTGCTCGGCCTTCACGGCGGCGCAGATGCTCACGTCGTAGATGAACCGGCGGCCGTTCTGCGTGTTGGGGGCCTTGAAGTCGACGACGATCAGCTCGACGACCTTCGAATTGTCCGACGGCTTGGCGCCCTTGGGCTCGTCGTGATCGTGGCCGTGCTTCTCCGGGGAGAGCTCGACGGCGACGGCGGGCTTGGGGCTCCCGCCGAGGAACTTGAACCCGGCGAACAGCACCAGGGCCTCGAGGACCATCGCGACGGCGAGGACGACGGGGGTCTTGGCGAGCATGCCCCCGCCGGCAGCGGCGGCGGCCTTCTCGTGACCGTCCTTCTTCTCCGGGGCGGGTGCGGGGGCGGCGTCGGGCTTCTTTTCGGGTTTGTCGGCCATGGGTGGTCCTGGGGCGCGGGATGCGCCGCTACGGACCCTTATCGGCTATTGAGGGGGGCGACTGCCGTTCGATGTTGGATGTTCAATGTTGAATGTTCGATGTTCCGGTGTTTGAACATCGAACGTCCAACGTCGAACGTCGAACGTCCAACGTCGAAGTGCGGGAGAGTCAGTCCACCAGCGGCCGGCGGAGAGAACGGCCGTACTGGATGGCCCGGCGGATGACCTCGTCGAGCGGTTCCTTGACCATCAGCCGCTCGCCGGTGTCGCAGCAGACGACGGTGTCCGGCGTGGATTCGACGGTGCGGATCTTCTCGGCGTTGACGACGAACGATTGGCCGTTCAGGCGGGTGAGCATGATCATGGGGTTCCTCGCGGGGATTATCGGACGTGAGGAGTATCGGCAGAACGGGCCGCCGGAGTTGAGCGCAATAAAGTGCCCCCGCGACAGCAGAAGTAACACCCTGCCGCGGGGGCTAAAGCCTTGGTGAGTTGGACGGACCATCAGTCGCTAACCGACGAGGGGCACATTACCGACTCGAGTTCAGCAGTTCGGTGATCAGCTGGTCGCTGGTGGTGATGACGCGGCTGGAGGCGGAGAAGCCGGTCGAGGCGATGATCAGGTTGATGAACTCCTCGGACAGGTCGACGTTGGACTGTTCGAGTGCGCCGGCGCGGACGGAGCCGGCGCCCAGGGTCAGGGGCGCGGCGATGACGGGCTCGCCGGAGTTGGTGCCGGCGGCGTACATGTTGCCGCCATCGTCGATCAGGCCGCCGGGGTTGGTGAACGTGGCGATCGCCATCTGCCCGAGCGTGCGCGTCTGGCCGTTGGTGAATGACCCGGTGATCGTGCCGTCGGCGCCGATCGAGAAGTCGTCGAGGGTGCCGATCTCGTTGCCGTCCTGGCGGGTCATGACCAGCTCGGACGAGGTGCTGGTGAGCGAGGTCATGGCGGAGAAGTCGAGTTTGACCGAGAGGGGCGTGAGCGCGCCGGTGTTGGCGCGGTCGAGGTCGATCGTGTCGCCGGTCGAGTCGATCAGCTTGCCTTCGGAGTCGAACGTCAGGGTCCCGGTGGCGAGGGGGAGGGCGGCGTCGGTGTCGTCGGCGGACTCGGCGTAGAACCGCCAGACGTTGCCGGTGTCCGACTTGCTCTCGAAGACGGCGGTCAGGCCGACGGAGAGCGGGGTGCCGAGGGAGTCGTAAGCGACGAAGGACGTGTGGACGGACTCGCCGACCGGGTCGGACTCGATGCCGGCGGCGTTGACGCCGTCGTCGAACGCGAGGGGCGTAGAGCCGGTCTGGGTGGCGAAGGCGGAGCCGGGGATGGCGAGCGAATTATCCTTGCCGAGGTTGCCGGTGACCATGATGCGGGCGGTGTTGGCGGTGTCGCCGGGGCTGGAAGCGAGCGTGACGCCCGGGGCGGGGGTGGTGGCGTCGCCGTCGTCGGGGACCTGATCGGGCGCGGTGCCCTCGGCGAAAATGCCCATGCCCTGGTTGAAGAAGTCCATCAGCTCCTGGACGGTGGACGAGGCGGTGACGGTGAACGTGGCGGGCTCGACGTCGCGCCCGCCCTTCTTGCCCGCGAGGGTGAAGACCTGGCCGTCGGTGAACGCGGGAGTGGCGGGAGTGGCGGCGTCGGCGAGGTTGGTGAGGAGGTCGGACGCGGCCGGGGCCGTGCCGCCGCCGAGGACGGTCAGCTCCTGCGTCGTGAGGATCGACGCGCCCGAGGCGACGGGGCCGTTGGCGTTGAGGTTGCCCTTGAGGAAGGCGTTTTCGGTCGCCTTGGCCGACGTGAGGGAGCCGAGGGGGATCGTGATGTTCTGGAGCTCGCCGGGGATGACGTTGAAGTCGGAGTCGACGCCGTAGCCCTGGACGAACTCGCCGCCGGTGGTGGTGAGCTGGTTGGCGGAGTTGAGGCCGAACGAGCCGTCGCGGGTGAACTTCTGCGAGTCGCCCTGGACGACGAAGAAGCCGTCGCCGTCGATGGCGATGTCGGTGGGCTTGCCGGTGGGCTCGATCGGGCCGGCGTTGAAGTTCTTCTCGATCGCGCCGATCTGCGAGCCCAGGCCGCGCTGGTTGGGGTTGGTGCCGCCGAACTCGCCGGACGGGGGGGAGCCGCCGCCGTCGGTGACGTAGAACTGGGGCTTGAACAGGGCGCGGGAGGACTTGAAGGCGACGGTGTTGGCGTTGGCGATGTTATTGCCGACGACCGACAGCTTGGTCTGGTTGACGTTCAGGCCGGAAAGGCCGGTGAAGAGGGCGGAGGTCAGGGCCATGGGGCAAGTCCTTCTGAGGCGTCAGGCGGAAGCCGCCAAGACGCAAAGGCGCGAAGAAGACCGGAACATCGGGCGTGCGGGAACTGCGCGTCGGGAGCGCAACGGCTGCCGCGCGGGGCCGTCCTGGGTTGTGAAAACGGAGGGTCGTCCTGACCGGGGTGCTCAGAGCAAGGGGGATGCCACGTGCGAGCTATGCGAATCCCTTAAATGAGACTGTCTGGCGCGGAGTGCCCCCGCGGCTCGGACGGAGCCTCGCCCTCCCGATCGCGGGTCAGGCGGCGATTTTCGTGGGACTGGTGGGCGCGATCGTGGTGACGCGCTCCATGGGGAGCTGCTTGCCGGTGTCGAGCTCGAGCTGCACCTTGTTGTCGACGACCTTGATCGAGTTGACGACGCCGACGATCGGCTTGTTGTCGGTGTCGAGGCCCTGGACGGTCTTGCCGAGCAGGTTGCCGGCGGACCCGATGTTGTTCTGGAGGACCAGGCTCTTGAGGCTCTCCTGCAGCGTGTTGGACGACTGGAGCTGGCCGATCTGGGACATCTGGGCTAGGAGCTCCTCGTTCTTGGCCGGCTGCATCGGGTCCTGATGCTGGAGCTGCGTGAGCATCATCTTGATGAAGTCTTCGGGGTTGAGCTGCTTCTTCTTCGCCCCGGTGACCTGGCTGCCCGTGGTGTTGTTGGCGGAGTTGATCGGGTTCGTCGAGGTGATGGCCATGCGGCCAGATTCGGCACGGCGAAGCGGGGCGGATGAGAAATCGGATGCGGTAATCTGGTGGTGCGCAGGGCGTGCGCGGCGGGAGCGCAAGGGGTGCGCGGGCGGTGGGAAAGTCGCGAACGGTGGGCAGTGCAATACCGTCCGGTACTATGCCGACAAACGGGGCGTCCGACTGGGCCCGCGGTCGCGCGGCCGGCCGCCGGTGCGGGCC
>DATHXE010000860.1:0-9197 GCA_035459845.1 Tepidisphaeraceae bacterium
GTTCTTCGCGACGACAGATTTTGAGAGTGATGGCGAGGGGACACCGGCAACTGAAGTGCCAGTGCCTCGTTACCGTCGCGATCGGTGAGGCCCGGGGTGGAGTGACTTGAGTCACGCTGGGTCGGGGGTTCGTTTCGCGAAATTGTTTTCCTAATCCGTACAACCGGAACACGTTGCCGGCGGGGCCGTACGACGGGTGGGGGCGACCCGTAATGTCCTCGATTGCAGTTTAGCGGGGGTTTGCCGGGGTCGATAGGACGCCCGGAGGAGAGTCACTATGCCGATGAAGCAGCTCGTCCGTCGCATGTTCCGGAAGGCGTCGCGCGATGTCGGTGGCGTGCCTTCGGAACGCATCGCGCGGGCGGCGGCGGCGGGGGTGGACGCGCTCGAGTCGCGTGTGCTGTTCTCGGTCTTCACGGTGACCAATAACTCGGACAACACGACGAGCGCGCCGGCCGGGTCGCTGCGGTGGGCGATCAACCAGAGCAACAACACGGGGGGCGTCGATACCATCGCATTCAACCTGCCGGCGGGCCAGCGGACAATCCGGCCGGTGGGCGGGCTGCCCGGGCTGTGGGACCCGACGATCCTCGACGCGACGACGCAGCCGGGATACGCGGGAGCGCCGCTGGTGCAGATCGATGGGGCGTCGGCGGGATCCGTGGCGGGCCTTCAGGTGTATGACGGCAATACGGTGAAGGGGCTGTCGATCACGAACTTCTCCGGTATGGGGATCGAGATGTTCGGCCGGACGAACACCGGCGGGAGCGTGATCCGCGGGAACTGGATCGGCGTGGACCTGAGCGGTGCCGCGGCGGGGAACGGCGGCGGGATTTACACGAACACGCCGAACAACACGTTCGGCGGGCCGAACGTCGCGGACCGAAACGTGATCTCGGGGGCGAAGAACGGGAACGGCATCCTGATCCAGGGGGCGGGCGCGGGGAACAACCTCGTCCAGGGCAATTACATCGGCACCGACCCGACCGGCACGCAGGCGCGGGCGAACGCGCAGAACGGCGTGGGGGTGCAGTTCGCGCCCGACAACCGGATCCTGGGGAACCTGCTCTCGGGCAACGGGCACGACGGGATCATCCTGATCGGCGGCGGGGCGGACCGGAACGTGGTCCAGGGCAACCTGGTCGGCGTGAACGTGAGCGGGACGGCGGCGCTGTCGAACGGGCTGTACGGGATCGAGATCCAGACGCAGAACAACGTCATCGGCGGGAACCTTGGATCGCAGCGGAACGTGTTTTCGGGGAACAAGGAGGCGGGGGTCGTCTACTTCCTGTCCGGGGCGACCGGGAATCAGACGATCGGCAATTACATCGGCACGGATATCACGGGGAACGTGGCGATCCCGAACTTGCAGGGCATCGCGTTCTCGAACACGACGGGCGCGAACTTCGTCGGGAACAATCTCATCTCGGGCAATCTGCGCGAGGGCGTGGGCATCTTCCCGGGGAACAACGTGACGGTGCAGGGGAACGTGATCGGGTTCGCGGCGAGCGGGGCGAACCTGGTCAACCAGATGTGGGCCGTGACGATGATCGGCGGGGCCACGGGCAACCTGATCGGCGGGACGGGCGCGGGCCAGGGCAACTACATCGCCAATCACCCGCAGGACCCGGACGTGTACAACGGCGGCACGGGGAACACCGTGGTCGGCAACGTCACGACCCCCCCCGCGAGCACGACGGTGCCGGGAACGTTCGCCCTGTCGGGCGCGGCGTATTCGGCGGGCGAGGCCGCGGGGACGGTGACGATCACCGTGACGCGCACGGCGGGGACGACCGTGGCCGCCAGCGTGAATTACGCCACGAGCAATGGAACGGCGACGGCGGGCAGCGACTACACCGCGGCGAGCGGAACGCTGACGTTCGCGGCGGGCGAAACCAGCAAGACGTTCGCGGTGACCATCCTGAACGACACGGCGATCGAGGGGGGCGAGGCGTTCTCGGTGGGCCTGTCGGGCGCCACGGCGGGGGCGGCGCTCGGGACAAGTTCGGCGACGGTGACGATCAACGACGACGACGTGGCGGTGCCGGGGGCGTTCGCGCTGTCGAGCGCGGCGTATTCGTTGGCGGAGAACGGCGGGTCGGCGACGATCACGGTGACGCGGACGGCGGGGACGAACGTCGCCGCGAGCGTGAACTACGCGACGAGCAACGGGACGGCCACGTCGGGCAGCGACTACACCGCGGCCAGCGGGACGCTTAGCTTCGCGGCGGGGGAAACCAGCAAGACGTTTACGGTTTCGGTGACGAACGACTCGGCGATCGAGAGCAACGAGACGATCGGGCTGGCGCTGTCGAGCCCGACCAACGGGGCGACGCTGGGGAGCCAGTCGACGGCCACGCTGACGATCAACGAGGACGATGTGGCGGTTCCGGGGACGTTCACGCTGGGCGCGGCGACGTACTCGGCCGGCGAGGCGAGCGGGACGCTGACGATCACGGTGAACCGGACGGCGGGGACGAACGTGGCGGCGGGCGTGAACTACACGACGGCCAACGGCACGGCGACGGCCGGGAACGATTACACGGCGGCGAGCGGCACGCTGAGCTTCGCGGCCGGGGAGACGAGCAAGACGCTCACGGTCGCGATCCTGAACGACACGGCGTTCGAGGCGAACGAGACGTTCACGGTCGGGTTGTCGGGCGCGACGGCGGGCGCGGCGATCGGGGCGCCTTCGTCGTCGACGGTGACGATCGTCAGCGACGACGCCGCGCCGGACACGACGCCGCCGCGCGTCACCGGGGTGAACTTCCAATACGCGGGCCCGCCGAGCAAGTTGACGTTCACGTTCAGCGAGGACGTGTCGGCGACGCTGGACACAAACGGGTCGGACTTCTGGATCATCGACGAGCAGTTCAACGGCTATACGCCGATGTCGGCGGCGTGGAACGCGGCGACGAAGACGGCGACGTTGACGTTCGACGGGGCCCTGCCGAAGGGGACGTACACGGCGCACCTGTTCGGCCAGGGCGTGACGGACGCGGCGGGGAACCAGCTCGACGGCGACAACAACGGGTCGGCGGGCGGGATGTTCGTGTACGGGTTCTTCCAACTGCCGGGGGACGTCGACCGGAACGGGAACGTCGGCCTGAACGACCTGGTGCTGCTGTCGAACAACTATGGGGCCACGTCGGGGATGACGTACGCGACGGGCGACTTGGACGGGAACGGGCGGGTCGACCTGAGCGACCTGGTCATCCTGTCGAACAACTACGGCGGGAGCGTGAGCGCGCCGGTCGCGGGGACGTCGCTAGCGAGCGCGGACACGGCGGCGACGGTTTCGTCGGATACCGTTGCGACACCGGTCGCGAGCACGCCAACCCCGACTCCCGTCTCGAACACGCCGGTCGCGACAACGACTACGACCAAGACGTCTGTGAAATCGGTGGTCACCGCGCCCGTCACGAAGACGGCGGCTGCGACGAAGAAGTCCGTGCCGGCTCCGACCCCGAAGGCCAAGGCGCCGCCCGCCACCACCAAGGCTCCCGCGCCGACGCCGAAGAAGGCCGTGGCGGTGGCGCCGCCGACGACCAAGCCGGCGGTCGGCCGGAGCACGCCGGTCGTGACCAAGCCGGCGGTGTTGGGGGAGACGAAGGACCTGTTCTCGCGGAAGCGGGTGGCGTGACGAGGAGCGGATCGGCGCGCTTCGCCTCAGGCCGACCAGTCCTCGGCCCGGAGACCTGGAATCAGACGGAAATCTCTCAGGTTTCGCGTGAGCAATGTCGCGTCGTTTGCGATGACGATTGACGCGATCCTCAGGTCCATCACGCCCACCTTCGTCCGGACAGAACGGATCCGTTGGAACGCGACCGCGGCGGCGGCGTCGAAGGGCAGGACCGTAAGTTCACAGAACATCGCCAGATGGTGACTCAAACGGGCGTAGGCCTCGACTTGAGACGACATCGAATTCGCCTTGGCGACCCACGCCAACCACCCGCGCGTCTGTTCTTCGTACGTGATGACCGTCGTTACGACCGAGGTCGGGTCGAGGGCGGCGAGCCTCAGTTGGAGCCTCCGGCCGGTCTCCCCATCGGGTTGGTGGAGCAACGACAGGTGGTCGGTGTCGAGCGCGTACTTCAACGCGCTCCCCGCTTCCGTGACGGGCGCAACGACTCGCGATACTTCCGGCCGAGCGCCATCGCCTTTGCGTACAACGGGTCGTTAGCGAACGCGCCCACCACGGCGCGCCAACCTCCCTTTGTCGATCCGCCCGACCCGCTGGCCACCGCCCGCTTCAGCAGCGCCATCTCGTCTTCGAGCGCCTTCAGACGTCTCTCAAGCTGGGCAGTGCTCATGTTTGGGATTGTAGCACGATTGCGCCCCTACCGCGCCAGGAACTCGAGGAAGTTGTCCTTGAGCATCCGCTTCACGTCGCGGCGGACGTCGGCTTCGGTCAGGGGCCAGCCGCTGCGGGCGGTGTCGTGGTACTTGTCGGTCAGGGCGCGGGCGATCAGCTCGCGGCTGTGTTCCCACTTGTAGAGGAGCTGGTCGAGCACGCGGGCGTCGGAGTGCTGGGGGATCATGGACGTGCCGAGCAGTTCGAGGCGCATGCGGGTGATCTCATCGATCAGGCTCGGGTTGTTCAGGAACCACCAGCAGCCGAAGACCATCAGGTTGCCGAACTTTCGGGCGGCGACGGCGAGCTCGTGCTGGTTTTCTCGGGCGAGCATGGTGCAGAAGAACTTGTTCTGCGGGAAGTCGCGGCAGAGGCGGGCGACGGACTGGACGTCGGACAGGCCGCCCATGTCGGCGGCGTCGCGGAGGGCGGGGTTGGTGCCGCGACGGGCGCCGATCATCATCGCGAACGGCAGGCCGCGCTCTGCGAGCACGGGGAGCAAGATCTTCTCGAAGACCTGGTCGCTGACGGCGCCGTTGCCGTACGTGAAGTCGGGGGGGAGGCTGACGGCGACGTAGATCGCCTTCTGGACGTCGATCCAGTGGCGGAGGAAGCGGCGGCCGTTTTCGACGGTCTTTTCGTCGATCGTCGCTGAGCAGGCGAAGCCCCACTCGGTCAGCTTCTTCGACGCGCCCGGCCAGTCGATCAGGACGGGGTCGATGCGGAGGACGGCGGTGAAGCGGGGGTCGGAACCGACCCTCGGGTCGGCGAGCCACTTGTTCCGCTCGACGTCGTCGAAGACCGCGTTGGTCATTGTGATGGACTCGACGTTGGCGAGTTCCATGACCTTGTCGACGTACTTCGACGGGTCCTGCTGTGCGAACCACTTGCGGGCGGGCTCGAGGGACTTGTCGGAGCCGACGTCGAGGCCGAGCTTGTGGAGCGTGGTGAGCACGCCGCGACAGGCCTCGGAGATGGGCGTGCGCTCGACGAAGAGGTGCTTCCAGATGTGGTCGGCCTGCTCGCGCTTGGACATGCGCCAGTATTGCTCGTACGGGAGCTTGGTCGCGGGGACCACGCGGAAGACCTCGGCGATGAGGTAGTGGTAGGTGATCAGCTCGTCGACGCCGTAGAGCATCATGCCGGCGGGGTCGGTCGTGCCGGTCGAGTTGGCGACGGGGGTGCCGAAGCTGGGCGGGTAGAGGTGGGTGTGCATGTCGACCACGGGCTGTTCCCACAGCGCGCGGGTGACGGCGGATTCGATGGCGGGGCGGTCGGTCAGGGTCGCGGACATCGGGGGGCCTCTCCTCTGCTTGTGCGTTCGAAGGGGATTGTTGCGAGAATTGGGGCGAGGGTCAAAGGGGGAGTGGAACATCGAACATTCAACAGCGAACGTCCAACCTCGAACGGAAGTCCGCGGCGTTCGATGTCCGATGTCCGATGTCCGATCCCGTGCGAGCGTCCACGTGCACCTTCGGTGCGACCGCTAAGTACGGCATGGAGAGTGGGGCGCGGGTTGCACGATTGAACTGGCGCGCGGTACCCCTACAATCCGCGTCCATGTCCACCGCCAATCTTCCCGCCGACGTGTGCAAGCTGTCCGCCTTTGCCGACGAGATCGGGCCGGATCTCGACTTGCAGATCCGGACGTGCGTCGAGAACAAGGTGACGCACTTCGAGCTGCGCGGGGTGTACGGGAAGAACGTAATGGACTTCGACGACGCGCTCCGCGCGGAGATCAAGTCGAAGCTGTCGGCGAACGGGCTGGGCGTGATCTCGATCGGGTCGCCGATCGGGAAGGTGGCGATCGATCAGCCGTGGGAAGCCCACTTCGACCGGTTCAAGCGGGCCGTCGAGATCGCGATCTACTTCGGCTCGCCGTTCATTCGGCTGTTCAGCTATTACCCGGCCGGCGGGGAGGGCAAGGGGCCGATCGACCCGCACAAGGACGAGATCCTCGACCGGTTCCGCGCCAAGTGCGAGTACGTCGCCAAGCTGCCGGTGATCATGGTGCACGAGAACGAGAAGGGCATCTTCGGCGACATCGGCCGGCGGTGTCATGAGTTGATGGCGGGCGTGAACCACCCGAAGCTGCGGAGCGCGTTCGACTTCGCCAACTTCGTGCAGGTGAACGAGAACCCGCTGGACAACTGGCCGCTGCTCAAGCCGTACGCGGCGCACATCCACATCAAGGACGCGAAGTTCCCGGACGGCAAGGTCGTGCCGGCGGGCGAGGGCGACGGGAAGATCCCGGAGATTTTGAAGGACGCGTGGGACAGCGGGTACCGCGGGTTCCTGACGCTCGAGCCGCACCTGAAGGTGGCGGGGCACAGCCACGGGGAGACGGGGCCGGACCTGTTCAAGGTGGCGGCGGACGCGCTCAAGGCGGTGTGCCGGCGGCAGGGCGTGGGGCTGGCGGGAGCGTGAGGCATTCTCGCGATCGCTTCCTTCGCCTACTTGAACTGCCCGCGATTTCGCTCGGTCTGCATCTCGATCAATTGACCAAACTGCGTGACCTCGACGAGCCATCGCAATTCGTTTTGCTCCCGCCGGGTGAGCGAGGCGTCCGTATGCCGTTCCAACAGGTCGTGTAATCGTGAGGAACTCGACCGGACAAACTGCAACAGCGCATTCCGTGGGCGGAACGCACAGGTAACGCTAAAGCCACACGGGTTGGGCGAAGCAGCCGGAGACGCTGCTGCGCAGCGATCCGACTCCACAGGAGTCGGCGTGGAGGCTGCTCGCGGGTAAGATGCCCGCGCCCATGCCCCTCTCCCCCCTCGACTCCTCGCTCCTCCGCCCGGTCGACACGCCGGCGCGGTTGCACGTGCCGCTGGCGACGCGGGCGAAGGTCGAATCGCCCGTCGCCGTCGCGCCGGGCACGGTCGTGGCCCACGGGGAGGCGCTGGCGCGCGGCGCCGCCGAGGGCGGGGCGCAGGCGCTGGCGCCGACGTCCGGGCGCGTGGTCGGCGTGTCGACGGTGACGCTGACGAACGGGCAGGACGTGCCGGCGGTCGAGCTCGAGGTGGACTACGAGGACCGGCGGACGCCCGAGGCGCCGCACACGCCAGAGGAGGTCGCCCGGCGCGCGGACCCGATCGACAAGGCGTCGCCCGACGCGCTGGGCCTGTGGATCGACCGGCTGCGCGGGCACGGCGTGTGGGCGGACCGGCTGACCAGCCCGGACCTGATCGGGCAACTGCACCAGATCCTGCGCCGGCCGATCGACACGATCGTGTGCAACGCGGTCGACCACGACCCGGGCGTGCGGCTGCAGTCGGTCGTGGGGGCACGGTTCGGGTCGGTGCTGGTGCGCGGGCTCGAGTTGCTCGCGCGGCTGACGAGCGCGCGGAACACGTGGGTCGCGATCGAGGCGGGCGGGCAGCCGAAGTGGTGGCAGCCGCTGCGGCGGGAGATGCGCGACGCGGGCGTGGAGCTCGCCCCGGTGCTGGCGGATTACCCGCAGGCGGACCCGACGCTGCTCGTGTACGCGCTGCTGCGGCGCAGGCTTCGGCCCGGCAGGCCGCCGGTCGAACAGGGCGTGCTCGTGCTGGACGCGGCGGCGGCGGTGGCGGTCGGCCGGGCGGCCTGGCGCGACCAGCCGATGCTGCACGTGCCGGTCGCGGTGCGCGACCACCTGCGCGGCGGGCGCACGCACTACCTCGCCGTGCCGATCGGCACGCCGGTGCGGCACCTGCTCGACCACCTCAAGCTCCCGCACGACGGCGTCGGCCTGTTCCGGGGGGACGTGCCGCGCGGGCAGCTGGTCTGCCCGACGGCGATCGTCGCCGGGGGCGAGCTCGTGCTGCACGTCAGGCACGCGATGCCGCCGGTCATCCCGGACCCGTGCATCCGGTGCGGGTGGTGCGCGCACGTGTGCCCGACGCGCGTGCACCCGGCCGGGGTGCTCGAGGCGGCGCAGCGGGGCGATCAGGACCTGGCCGACCATTACGGGATCGACGCGTGCGTCGAGTGCGGGGTGTGCGACGAGGTGTGCCCGTCGCACCTGCCGCTGCTCGGGGGGATCCGGCACCTGAAGGCGGCGCGGCACGGGGGGGAATGAAAAGACCCACCCGAGGATCGGGTGGGTCGTGTGTTCTGCAATTGCACGGACACTCATGCGCGTTCGCACGCGAGGACGTCAGAGCTTCTTGTTCCAGAAGTTGAAGTCGAGCCCGCCCTTGAGGTTCGAGCGCTTCTTGTCGCGATCGACCTTCTTCTTCTTGGCGGCCTCCTGCGCGGCGAGTTGCTCGGGGGTGGGCGGCGGGGCTTCGACGGCGCGCTTGATCGACAGGCTGACCCGCCGGGCGTTGCGGTCGATCTCGAGGATGCGGACGCGCACCTCCTGGCCGGGCTGGACGGCGTCGGCGGGGGTGCGCACGCGCTGGTTCGAGATCTCGGATACGTGCACGAGGCCCTCGAGGCCGGGCTCGAGCTCGATGAACGCGCCGAAGTCGACCACGCGCGTCACCTTGCCGGTCACGACGGCGTCGCGCGTGAACTTCTCGGCGGCGTCGTTCCACGGGTCGGGGCCGGCCTGCTTGAGGCTTAGGGTCAGCTTTCGCTGCGACGGGTCGATCGCGATGACCGCGAGCTTGACCGTGTCCTCGGGCTTGACGACTTCCTTGGGGCTGCGGACGCGCTGCCAGGACATCTCGCTGACCGGGAGCAGGCCCTCGATGCCGGGCTCGAGCTCGACGAAGGCGCCGAAGTTCTCGACGCGGAGCACGCGCCCGGTGACCTGCGAGCCGACGCCGTACTTCGTCTCGGCGTCGGTCCACGGGTCGGGCATGCCCTGGCGGATCGACAGGCTCATCTTGCCGGACGCCTTGTCGAGCTTGAG
>DATHXE010000861.1:0-5752 GCA_035459845.1 Tepidisphaeraceae bacterium
GTGGGCTACCAGCCCGCAAGTGAACGGCGAGGAAACGCGGGCTGGTAGCCCACGCCACGGCGCGTCTATTTATTCAACACTTCGTCGAGGTTCATCAACTGATTCACGACCATCGTCCACGCCGCGTGCTCCGCCGCGTCCAAACTCTCGTCGCGCTTCGACTCACCCGTCGCGATCAACTTCTTCGCATCCTCCGCCGACGCCTTGTAATGCGCCAGCAGCTCGTCGTAGGTCGCCCGCACGATCGCCCGCTCGTCCGCCGTCATCGGCCTGGCGATCAGCCGCGTCGTCGCGAAATCCAGCCGCTCGTCGAACGACCTCGCGCCCTTGATCGCGCCTTCGGCCAGCGTTCGCGCCGCCTCGACGAACTGCACGTCGTTCATCGTCACCAGCGCCTGCAGCGGCGTGTTCGTCCGCTCGCGCCTGATCGTGCACGTCTCACGGTTGGGGGCGTTGAACACCTCCATGCTCGCCGGCGGGGCGGCGCGCTTCCAGAACGTGTACATGCTCCGCCGGTACAACGCCTCGCCAGCGTCCTGCTTGTAGTCGCGCGTGTTGCTCCCGATCATCGCCACCGCCTCCCACACGCCCATCGGCTGGTACGGCTTGACGCTCGGCCCGCCCAGCTTGCGCACCAGCAGCCCGCTCGCCGCCAGCGCCTGGTCGCGGATCACCTCGCCGTCCATCCGGAACCGCGCGCCGCGCGATAGCAGCCGGTTCGCCCCGTCCTTCTCGAGCTTCTCGGGCGTCGTGACCGCCGCCTGCCGGTACGTCGCCGACGTGACGATCATCTTGATGAACCGCTTGATGTCCCACCCCTGCTGGCGGAACTCCATCGCGAGCCAGTCGAGCAGTTCGGGGTGCGACGGCAGCTCGCCCATGATGCCGAAGTCCCAGCTGGTCTTGACCAGGCCCGTGCCGAAGATCTCCTGCCACATGCGGTTGACCGTGACCCGCGTCGTCAGCGGGTGCTCGGGGCTGAGCAGCCACTTGGCGAAGCCCATGCGGTTCCGCGGGAACTCGGCCGGCATCGGCGGGAGCGCCGCGGGCGTGGCGGCGGTGACCTTCTCGCGCCGCTTGTCGTAGTCGCCGCGGAACAGGATGTACGCCTCGGGCGCCGTCGGTTTCTCGACCGCGATGTGCGCGATCGTCCCGCGCCCGCGGATCGCCGTCTCCTCGGCCTTCAGCGGCTGGAGCTGCTTGTCGATCGCCTGCGTCGGCTCGTCGTGGTTCGCCAGCCACCACCCGAGCAGCTCGTCCGTCTCCTTCTCGGTCCGCTTGTTCTCCGGCTTGGCGACCAGCTCGGCGATGCGCGTGGCCGACCCGAGGCCCTTCGCCTCGCGCGGCTCGAGTGCCCGGGCGTACAGCCGCACGTCCTGCAAACCAACGTTCGCCACGCGGCTCGCCGCACCGCTCCGCTGCCCGATCTTCAGGCCGACCTTGGTCCGGGTCGTGCCGGCGAGCTTGTCGGCCTCGACGTCGACCGGCGTCGGCTGTCCGTCGATGTACACCTTCACGCCGGCCGCCTTCTTGCTCCCGTCGTACGCCACCACCACGTGGTGCCACTTGTTCGGCGTCAGCGCCGTCTTGCCGACGACCTTCAGCGCGTCCTCGCTCCACTTGTGAATGAGGTGGAACCCGACGCGGTCGGCCTGCATCCAGAGGTCCCACCCGCGGAACCCGCCGGCCTCGTCCATCCGCCCGAGGATTGCGCCCGACTGGTTGCGCTTCTGGTTCCGCACCCACGTCGAGATCGTGAACGGCTGATTCGCGTCGAAGTCGCCCGCACTCGCGATCTCCGGGCTCGAACCGGTGCCTTGGATCAGCAGCCCGTTGCGCCCGTCCTTCGCGCCCGTCCACGCGTACCCGGTCGAAAACGTGAGCGGCGAGGCCTTGCCATCCAGCTTCGCATCCGCCTTGGTGCCCTTGCCCTCGGTCAGCGGCAAGTGGAACGCGAGCGAATCCGTCGGCACGCTCGCCGCGACCTCCTTCGCCCGGTCGCCCTTGAGCCACTGGGCGAACTCCGGCTTGGCCGCCTTCTTCCGCGCGTCCGCCTGCTCCGCCAGCACCTTGATCTGCTTCTGCAGCTCCGCGAACCGCGGGCGGTCCTCCGTCTTCGGCACCGGGATGATCGGCGGGGTGTTCTGCACGTTGCCGTCCCGCACCGCCTGCGTCGTGTTATTGAAGAACGCGGCCATGGAGTAGAACTCCTTGGCCGTGATCGGGTCGAACTTGTGGTCGTGGCAGACCGCGCACCCCGTCGTCAGCCCCATCCACACCTGACTGACCGTCTCGGTCCGGTCCCGCGTGTACAGGACCGCGTACTCCTCGTCGATGATGCCCCCCTCGTTCGTCGTCATGTTGCACCGGTTGAACCCCGTCGCGATCTGCTGGTCGAGCGTCGGGCTCGGCAGCAGGTCGCCCGCGAGCTGCTCGATCGTGAACCGGTCGAACGGCACGTTCCGGTTGAACGCGTCGATCACCCACTCCCGGTAGCTCCACATCTCGCGGAAGTTGTCGAAGTGGATGCCGTGCGTGTCGGCGTAGCGGGCGACGTCCAGCCAGTACCGCCCGCGGTGCTCGCCGTAGTGCGGGGAGGCGAGCAACTTGTCGACGTACGCCTCGTAGTAGCCGGGCGACTGATCTTTGACGAACGCCTCGACGTCCTCCGGCGTTGCCGGCAGACCCGTGATGTCCAGTGCCAGCCGCCGGGCCAGCGTCCGCCGGTCCGCCTCGGCCGCGGGCTTCAACCCCGCCGCTTCCAGCCGTGCCAGGATGAACGCGTCGATCGGGTTCCGAACCCACTTCGAATCTTTCACCACCGGCACCGCGGGCCGCGTCGGCGGGATCAGCGACCAGTGCGCCTCGTACGGCGCCCCCTGCTCGATCCACTTCCGGACCGTCGCCTTCTGCCCCGCCGATATCACCTTGTGCGACTTGGGCGGGGGCATCAGGTCGTCTTCGTCGGTCGTGACGAGGCGCTTGTACAGGATGCTCTCATCCGGCTTGCCCTTGACGACGGCCTTGCCCTTGCCCTCCGGCCGGTCGCCGAACAGGCCCGCCTCGACGTCGAGCCGAAGCCCCGCCTTGCGCGTGCCCGGGTCGGCCCCGTGGCACGCCAGGCAGTTCTCCGCCAAAATCGGCCGGATGTCGCGGTTGAACTGCACGGCGCCCCCGGTCGGCGCGGCGGCGACCGCCGGCGTGCGCGCGCCCGAGACCACCAGCGCGGACAACCCCGCGACCGCCCCCGCCATCGCGCAGACCATGCCCGTTCGTCGTCGTCGTTGTGTTTGATTCATAAGGCGGCTGAGGTGACGTGAAACTGCCATTCTAGTTACTCCCGCCCCCCACCGATGTTCAACCGACTTGGTCGCGACACCCGACGAGACTGATATGCCTTGGACGGCGGTGAATCCTTCGCCGACGATCGATCGATTCGTGACCACCCCGCCCCCCGCCGCGCGCGGCTTCGCCCGTTTCCCGACCGAAAACCGCTATCTCTCGATCGGCGCAACCTTTGCACTTCCAGCGGGTAATACCTGAGTCCGCCCGAGTCCCAATGATACCGCCGGCCCCCCAGCTCGAGCGCTTCATTTCCGCCGTCCGCCGGCGGATGATGCTGCTGCGCGTGCTCGAGCGGGTCGGCGTGTGCGCCCTGCTCGGCTCGCTCATCTGCTTGATGATCATGGGGTTACGCCTCTGGTCGGGACAGGCGATCGGCTGGGCGCCGGCAATTGTGATGGGCGCTAGCGTTCTCACGGGTGCCGCTTGGGGATTGTGGAAGCGACCGGGGCAGCTCCGTGCGGCGACCGAGGCCGACCGGCAGTTGAAGTTGAACGACCTGCTCGCATCAGCCATCGCGACCAGTCACGGGACTTCCGTCCACGCCGGGGCAGAGCGCACGAACTTTGCCCGAAGCGGCGCTCCGAATCCGTCCCCTGAGATTTCGTTCGCCGCCATCGTGCTCTCCCTGGCCGACGCCGCGGTCGCAAACGCCCGCCTGTCATCGCTCCGCCTGCACCGCCTGGGCGCTCGCTCCTGGGGCGGGATCGGCCTCTCGGTCGCCCTGGTCGGCGTGCTCGCCTTGCTCGGCTCAGACCCGCCCAAGTCGCAGGCGGACACGAACGCCGTGGCGCTCGGGCCATCGTCCTGGCAGGAACAGGAAGACCGGCGAAACGCCGACAGCGCGACCCGCCTCCGCTCCGACCCCGACCTGCGCCGCCCGCGCACCGGCACCGGCCGCGACGACGACCCGAACACCGGCCAAGTCGACACGGGCACGCAGACGACGACCGACGCGACCCCCGGCGGGGCCGACGGCGGCAACACGCAGACGGGCGCGACCGCCGGCACCGGCGCAGGAAGCGCCACCGGCACACCGACCAAGCCCGCGACGCCCGATCAAACGACCGCGACCAACACCGGTAATCCAGCGACTCCCGCAACCGGATCAAACGCCACCACCGGCGCCGCCGCATCCGGCGGCACCGGCTCGGCGACCGCAGGCCAAACGACGGGCGCCGGCGGGGCGACCGGCGGGGGCGCCGCGGGCATCCGCCCGGCGCCCCCCTGGCGCGCGGCCGGCTGGACCGACGCGAAAGCCGCCGCACAACACGCCGTCACCGCCGGGGCCATCCCCGATCGCTACCGCGACCTCGTCCGCGACTACTTCGACCGCGATTAGCGCGCACCCGCCCGCACGACCCGCGCAAACGCGCCCCAGAATCGCCATACAGAATCCACCCCTCCGCGATGCGGTTCACCCGGCAACAGCGCCATTCTTTCTTTTCCGCTTCACGCGGCTGCGCTACCGTTGGTAGATTCGCCGACGTCCGCAACCCACGTCTTTCGGAGGAGCAGAATGTCACCACAATTCGACCGGTCCCCAATCGTTTGTGAAAACCTCGAAGACCGCCGCCTGCTGTCCGCCAGCCTCAGCGCCGGCGGCACCCTGTCCGTCGGTGGCGGTCGCCGGGCCGACGTCATCGTCGTCACCAAAAACCCCGACAACCCCGACCAGCTCCGCGTGACCGTCAACGGCGAGGTCGAAGACTTCGGCGGGCGCGTCAAGCGCCTGTACGTGCTCGCCGGGCGCGGCGACGACTCGGTCGCCATCCACCGCCGCGTCTACACGCCCAGCACGATCGACGGCGGGGCGGGCGACGACTCGCTGTACGGTGGCGGCGGGGACGATTCCATCGTCGGCGAGATCGGCGACGACTCGATCGTCGGCGGCTCGGGACGCGACCACTGCCACGGCGGGGGCGGCGTCGACGACATCCACGGCGGGGCAGACGACGACTCGATCTTCGGCGAGGACGGCGTCGACCACGTGTTCGGCGACGGCGGCGACGACCTTTACGACAACAACCGCGAGGTCGGCGACGACGACGACAACGACCGCCACCGCCGCGGCTCCGGCGGCGGCGGCGGGGTGGACGACGGTCCCGACCACGACGTCAACGACGACAAGGGCGGTTTGAACAAGTAGCCCCGCGCGCAACACCCCAAAGCCCACGGAGCTTGCTCCGTGGGTTCGTTCTTGCGCGTTACGCATCCCGCTTCCGCGCCCGCCCCGCCGCGACCATCGCCGCCACCAGCGACAACAGCAGCACCCCCGTCACCGCCGCCACCCCCGCCAATGGCCGCGTCGGCCACCGCCACTGCGTCAGCGCCCCGATCCCCGGCCCCAGCACCTGCCCCGCGCCGATCAGCGCCTCGTGATACCCCGCGTGCTCGGTCGACGAGTCGG
>DATHXE010000862.1:0-4398 GCA_035459845.1 Tepidisphaeraceae bacterium
CGCCCGGCCGCCGTTTGCTTCCCCATCACCACCGACGAGGTCGTGCGCGTCGTCACCACGCTCGTCAAACACGACGCCCAGGTCGTCCCGCGCGGCTCGGGCACCGGATTGGCCGGCGGGTGCGTCGCCTACGACCTGGGCGTCGTCGTCTCCGTCGCCCGCATGAACCGCGTCCTGGCGATCGACCTCGAAAACCGCGTGGCCCACGTCGAGGCGGGCGTGCGGAATCTAGCGCTGTCGGACGCGGTCGCGCTCGAAGGCGTCAAGCAAACTGCGACGCAACGCGTCGCTGACGCGCCCGAACGCCAGGTCGCGCCCACTTCCGCTGAACGAGTCCCCCCGACCACCTCCCCTGCGCGCGACCCCGAAGCCGCCGGCGCCGGCCTCGCACGCCCCACACTCGCAACTCGCAACCCGCAACTCGCAACTCCGTATCACTTCGCCCCCGACCCCTCCTCCCAGCGCGCCTCCACCATCGGCGGCAACGCCTCCACCAACGCCGGCGGCATCCACACCCTGAAGGACTTCGTGACCTCCAACCACGTCCTCGGCTTCGAGATGGTCCTGGCCGACGGCTCCGTCATCGACGTCGGCGCACAAGACGGCTGCTACGAGGCCGGCCCGTTCGACCTGCCCGGCCTGATCTGCGGGCACGAGGGCACGCTCGGCATCATCACCCGCCTCTGGGTCCGCCTGGTCCCCAAGGCCACCAGCTTCCGCACCGCCGTCGCCGTCTTCGCGTCGTCGGCCGACGCCTGCAACGCCGTCTCCGAGGTCATCGCGGCAGGCGTCCTCCCCGCCGCGATGGAGATGATGGACGGCACCATGATCCGCATCGTCGAGGACGCCTTCCACTTCGGCTTCCCGCCCACGGCCCAGGCGCTGGTCCTCATCGAGATCGACGGCATCGACGCCCTACTGGACGAGCAACTCGACGACGTGATCGCGATCTGCACCAGGCACCACGCGACCAGCGTCGAGAAGTCTTCCGACCCGGCCCGCCGCGCCGCGCTCTGGAAGGCCCGCAAGGGCGCGTTCGGCGCGATCGGCCGCGTCAGCCACTCCTACTGCACCCAAGACGCCTGCGTCCCGCGCTCCACGCTCGCCCAAGTGCTCGAGCGCATCGACCAGATCGGCAAGGAACACGGCATCGCGATCACCAACGTCTTCCACGCCGGCGACGGGAACGTCCACCCGATCTTCATGTACGACGAGCGCGACCCCGCCGCGGTGGCGAACGTCATGCACGCCGCCGAGCGCGTCCTGCAATACTGCATCGACGTCGGCGGCACGACGACCGGCGAGCACGGCGTGGGCGTCGAAAAACTCCACCTCATGCCCTACCAGTTCGACCGCCCGACCATGGCCATGTTCGACCAAGTCAAACGCGCCTTCGACCCGGACGAGCGGATCAACGCGGGAAAACTGCTCCCGAGCGACAAGGTGAAGATCTCGCTCGTCGCGCCGGGAAGGCAAAGTCCCCAGTAGGGTGGGCACTGCCCACCGCTCGTGCGGGCGACTTCGATTGCAAACAGAGGGCCCGGCGGCGCTCACACGACGATACCCGCAGTATGATCTCATGAGATGTCGCACCGCCCCCGCTGGTTCATCCCTGTCGGCCTCTGGCTGATCCCACTCCTCGGCGTCGGCGGCCCGCTCTTCCACCTCTCCACCAACCTGACGTCGCCCGACGGCTACGACGGCGCCGCCCGCGCGCCCGGAGCGGCCTGGTGGGCGTGTGTCCTCGGCTCCCCCGCGGTCACACTCCTCATCGCCTTCGCCACCGGCCGTACGTTCTCCTTCCTCACCGGCGCTTCGCTCGTGCTCCTAATCACGTGCGTCGCGTTGTGGACCCGCAGCATGCGCCGCGAGGAGGCGATCGCCTACTGCCACAACAATCCAACCGGCGGCCGGACCTACGTCGGCTTCTTTTCCGCCGGCGGTGGCTTCGCCGTGTCCTGGGGCACGCGCCCCTTCTGGGTGCTCGCGGGCTTCATGTTCCCCCCCGGCTTTAATCATCCCGGGACCGCCTCTAACCCTGGCCTCTTTCGCTACGCGCATGCCGACGACGATCCGCCACAGTACCTCGGCACCTTCCGGCTCGACGGGCCCGACATCGGCACCGACGTCCAACGGCGCGGCGCGTTCACCTTCATCTACCGCCCGCCGTCTCCGCGAGATTCCCGGTTCGTGCTGGTCACGCCGTACTGGGCGCCGTGCCTCGCGTTCGCGTTACTGCCGGCCGTGTGGGTCGCGCGAAGAATCGTCGGTCGCGGTCGCCGAGATCGCGCCACCGTACTCTGCTCCGCCTGCGGATACGACCTCCGCGCCACGCCCGAGCGATGTCCGGAGTGCGGGCGGCACGCCTGACCTGCTATGATCGCGGCCGATGCGGCGCCGTGCTGGCTGGCTCATCCCGGTAGCCCTGTGGCTGATCCCGCTAATCGGCGTCGGCGGCCCGGTCTACCATCTGCTCACCACTCCCGCGATGCCGCCGGAACACCAATACGGGGCCGACGTCCATGACGCCGCCCCTGGGCCAGCCTGGTGGGCGTGTGTCACCGCATCCCTCCTGACCCCACTCGCGATCGCGATCATCACGGGGCGGACCTTCTCAACGCTGGCTGGCGGATCGTTCATCCTCCTGGTCGTCTCGCTCCTACTGTGGAACCGCAGTCTGTACCACCAGGACGCGATCGTCTTCGCCGCGCGCGGGTCGACCGGGCATCGGACCGCCGGGACCTACGTCGGCTTCATCTCGGCCGGCGGCGGGTTCGCGATCGCAGTGCAGCGTCATCCGTTCCGGCTGTATATTGGCATCGCGTTCCCATACGACCGCGAGCCCAATCCGAGCGTCTGGCGTCACACGAACGAGTTCACGTCCCCGGGCTACGTCACCGGCCTCACCTTCCACTACGAGACATTCGTCGCGGCCGAACGGAACGGCGGGTTCGCGCTCGCGGTAAACCCGGCTGGCCCGACCGGCCTCGTCGCTAACACGCGGTTTGCGCTCGTGCTGCCCTACTGGGCTCCCTCTTTGGTGTTCGCGGTCGTTTCCGCAACCTGGCTTGTACGCCAAACCGTCCGATTCCGCCGCCGGTCCGTCGCGAGTTCCTCGCTCTGCCCGGCTTGCGGATACGACCTCCGCGCGACGCCCGATTGCTGCCCCGAGTGCGGCCGGCGCGCGTGAACTCTTCGCACTCCGTCCCGCGACAAGTCGCTGGGCTCCCTCAGGCGACATCTCGAATCACCCGAACGCCGCGCGCAGCACGCCCAGCGACTTCGGGATCGCCACCCGCCAGTCTTCCTTCCCCTCGAACTCCAGCGACACGTACCCCCTGAACCCCGCCTTGCGCAAGATCCCCGCGATCCGCGGGTAATCCAGATCCAGCGTGTACCACAGCCCGCCGCCGTAGTAGGTCTTGGCCTGCACGTAGACGGTCTTGGGCGCCAGCTTCTCGAGCCGGGCGTACGGGTCTTCGAGGAAGTTCCCCGTGTCCATCAGCACCTGCAGCCACGGCGAATTCACCGCGTCGACGATCCGCAGCACCCCCTCGGGCGTCCGGCCCAGGCCCCAGTGGTTTTCCAGCGCGAGCAATACGCCGCATTCCTCGGCCGTCTTCAAACACTGGCCGATCGAGTCGACGACCCACTTGTACGCCTCCTCGTCGTTCTCGTACCCCGGCAGGCGCGGCTCGACGCCCCGGTCCTTCATGAGCTGATTGAAGTCCTTGGTCGTCCCCCAGCCGCCCGTGTTCAGGCGCATCGTCGGGATGCCCAGCTTGTACGCCAGCTCGATGCACTTGACCGTGTGGTCGACGTTCCGCTTCCGCACGTCGGCGTCCGGCGACACGAACCCCTGGTGGATCGAGAAGCCGCACAGGTCGACGCCCTCGACGATCGCCGCCCGCTTGATCGTCTGCAGGTACGCGTTGTCCTCCGACGTCATCTGGCGGTGCAGGATCTCGACCCCGTCGAACCCCATCGCGCCCGCCTGCCGCACGCACTCATCGATCGGCAGCTTCTGGTCCTTCATGAATCGCCAGAAGGAGTAGGTGGAGACGGCGATGCGGTTGCGGCGCTGGGCGGGTTTGTCTTCGGCTCTCGCGGTTCGAACGACCGACGAGCCGAGGAGTGCAACTGCGCCGCCGAGCAGGAGATCGCGTCGGGTGGTCATGCGGCGGATTATCACCGCTTTTCTCCCGTCCCGCGACCACCCGTGGGAGGGCGAGCTCCGTCCGAGCCGCGGGGGCACCCCGCGCACCTTGGAGAACGGCTCGGACGGAGCCTCGCCCTCCCGGATGCGATCGCCTTGACGCCCCGCGCATCAGCCCGGGATACTTCCCGCCGCACCTCTTCTCCCCCCGGAGCCCCGCCATGTGCCACCGCGCGCCCGTC
>DATHXE010000863.1:0-2016 GCA_035459845.1 Tepidisphaeraceae bacterium
CGTGCGGCCGGTGCGGATGGCGGCGACGCCGGCGAGGCCGATTTCGGTGAGCTTGCCGCCGAAGTCGAAGGGGGAGAAGGTCGCGCCCTCGCCGCGGATCGCGTTGATCCACTCGGCGTAGTGGTTGGCGACGCGCGGGAGGGACTGCGGGACTTCCTTGACGCCGGGGTGACGCGTGATGTCGCTCATTCGCTTGTCGCCCTCGAGCATGAGGATGCCGCTGCCGTTCCAGTGGGTCGTGTGGATCCACCCCTTCTCGCCGACGATCAGCAGTCCGTTGGGGATCTTCGCCTGCTCGGGCTTGGCGGCGGGCTTGGGCTTCGCCTTGCCGTCCGTCGTCGCCGCCGCGGCGGGCTTGGGCTCCTCCTTGGGTTTGTACGTCTCGATCAGCGGCTTGAGGATGTGCTCGGGCGGCGTCCCGCTGCCCTGCCAGTGCAGGACGACGGGGGCGAGGTTGCCGCGGGCGCCGAAGTGGAACTCGAGGGCGGCCTTGCCGGCCAGCTGCTTGCCGTCCTTCATGTTGACGACCAGACGCTCGGGATGGTTCAGGTCGAGCGCCCGCAGCGGCAGGTTGATCGCGTGGCAGCAGAAGTCGGCCAGCCCGCCGTTGCCGAAGTCGAACCAGCTCCGCCACTTGAACGGGTGGTAGACGTCCTTCTTGAACGGCCGCACGGCCGACGGGCCGCACCACATGTCCCAGTTCAGCCCAGCCGGGATCGCATCCTCGGCCCCCGGCGCGTTCCCCTCGTTAGCGGTCACGCCGATGCCCCAGTGGTAGATCTCCTTGACCTGCCCGATCGCGCCGGACTTGATCACCTCGACGCACCGGCGGAGCGACACGCTGGCGCTCCCCTGGTTGCCCATCTGCGTGACGACCTTCGGGTTCGACCGGGCGATCTCGCGCAGCTCGCGGGCCTCGGCGACCGAGTGCGTCAGCGGCTTCTCGCAGAACACGTGCTTCCCGGCCTTGATGAACGCCTTGGCGATCGGGTGGTGCCAGTGGTCCGGCGTCGCGATCAGCACGGCGTCGAACTGGTCCGCCTGCGCCAGGAGCTCGCGGTAGTCCTCGTACCCCTTGGCGGACTTGGCGGCGTCGCCGGCCTGTTTGGCGACGTCGGCGCGGGCCTTGTCCATCTGCGCCTTGTCGACGTCGCACAACGCGGCCAGCGCGGCGCCGTTGTTCAACAGGTTCTTCAGGTCCGACCGGCCCTGCCCGCCGCACCCGACCAGCGCGAGCTTGATCTTCGAACTCACCTCGGTGGACGCGGCGGCCGTCTTGGGCGTGGCAGCCGTCTTGGTGGGGTCGGCCGGCTTCTCGTCGGCGGCGGACAAGATCGCCGGGGCGCCGATCAGGGCGGCGGCGGTGGCGGAGGTCTTCAGGAAATCACGGCGGGAAGCGTTGGGGTGGTTCATGGATGTGTGAGTGTGGCGAGCTCGCAGAAATGCGTCGTGGGAATTACCGCGCTGGGGCGGGGGTGTTGCACGTCGGTGACTGCCACCGGATGGCGAAGGTGCGAAAGCGGTACCGCGTCAGGATCGAAATGCGCCAGGTCCGTGCCGCTTGCGGCTTCGCACTTCTCGCTTCCGAGGCGCGCGTTCCTTCCCCAATCCCCACAGAGGGGCGCCTGCAAATGCGAGCGCGCGAAAGATCGCCCCGTCGCGCCCGAGCGCCTTCCCGCCACAAGTGGAGGGCCATATGGGATGGTCATTGCGCGCGGGAGCGGCCGTGAGCCCGTCGAGAGCGGGGCGATGGAGACGCGGTCACTGATTCGTATACACCTTGTGCCGCGGCCGCCCGCGCAGGATCTCCGCTTTCCCCCACGACGTCACCTGCTTGAACTCCGGCGACCGGATGAACGCCGTGAACGCCTCCTGCGTCTCCCACTCGCTGAGGATGACGTACGAGCCGACGGACGCGACGTCCTCGTACATGCGGGACTCGACGTGGCCGGGGACGGACTTGAGGTGGTCGATCGTCTTGAGGAAGGAGGTTTCGAACTCCTCCTCCTTGCCGGG
>DATHXE010000864.1:0-10829 GCA_035459845.1 Tepidisphaeraceae bacterium
CCCCATGCGCAACCTGCTCGAGTACGAGTTCGACGTCCCCGCCGCCTCGATCGACGCGAACGGCCACGTGAACAACGTGGAATACGTCCGCTGGATGCAGGACGCCGGCGTCCGACACCACGAGGCCGTCGGCGGCGCCCCCCTGCTCGCCGCCCTCGCCGCCACCTGGGTCGCCCGCGAAACCACCGTCAAATACCTCCGCCCCGCGATGCCCGGCGACCGCGTCCGCGTCCGCACGTGGGTCGCCCAATCCCGGCGGGTGCTCTCGACCCGCCACTACGAGATCTGCCGCGCCACCGACGGCGTCCGCCTCGCCACCGGCCACACCGACTGGGTGCTGATCGACGTCGCGACCGGCCGGCCCAAGTCGATCCCCCCGGAGATCATCTCGCTGTTCGCTGAACCCGAAGAATGACCGTGAGGGCGAGGCCCCGCCCTCCCGGCCCACCGCCGTCCCGGTTACAATGACCGCGCAATGGCGGACTCCCCCGAAACCCGGCTCCTGCGCCTCGGCGCCCGCGGCAGCCTCCTGTCGCGCATGCAGTCCCAGCTCGTCGCCGACGCCCTCGAAAAACTCCACCCCGGCCTCGCCGTCGAGCTCGTCCTCATCAAGACCACCGGCGACCAGGTCGCCGACCGCCCCCTCCACGCGATCGGCGGCAAGGGCCTGTTCACCAGGGAGCTCGAGCTCGCCCTGCTCGCCGGCCAGGTCGACTTCGCCGTCCACTCGTTCAAGGACGTCCCGGTCACCATGCCGCTCGTCCCCCAGAACAACCTGATCTTCGCCGCCGTCCCCAAGCGCGAAGACCCGCGCGACCTCCTCGTCTCCGCCGTCGCCCGAAAGATCGCCGACCTCCCGCGAAGCGCCCGCGTCGGCACCGGCAGCCTCCGCCGCCGCGCACAGCTCCTGTCCCTCCGCCCCGACCTCGACGTGCAACTGATCCGCGGCAACGTCGACACGCGCCTGAAAAAACTCCGCGCCGGCGAGTTCGACGCGATCGTCCTCGCCATGGCCGGCGTCCGCCGCGCCGGCCTCTACGATGAGCAGGACATGGAGCCGATCGACCCCGAGGAAATGCTCCCCTGCGCCGGCCAGGGCGCGCTCGCCATCCAGTGCCGCGCCGACGACCCCGCCACGCGCGACCTCCTCGCCGGCCTCGACTGGCCCTCCGACCACGCCGCCGTCGACCTCGAACGCCGCGTCGTCGCCGCCCTCGACGGCGACTGCCACTCCCCCATCGCCGCCTGGGCCAGGCGCGAGGCGGATCAATGGACGCTCAGCGCGGCGGTCGGCCGCCGCGACGGCAACCCCCCCGTCATCCGCGCCGAATCCACAGGCCCCGACCCCGAAGCCGTCCTGGCCGACGTCACCGCCAACCTCGACGCCGCCGGCGCCCGCGCCGCCCTCGCCGGTCCCCCCGTTTAGCCGCGACCCGAAGGGCAAGCGTCAGCGCCGCCCGCAGGGGAGCGCGCCGACCGTGGCACGGAGGAGGTTCCGAGCCGCAGAGCGGCGCAAGATCGTGGCCCACGGCGCAAGCCGTGGGTAGCAGACGCGATCAACAAAAGCCCCGGAGGGGCGAAAGACCGATTCGTCGTGACTCGTGCGAGCCATCGGTCTGACGCCCCTGCCAGGGCTCTCATCTACTGTATACAATCTGACGGCGCGCACCCCACCCACGGCTCGCGCGCTCGCGCCGTGGGCTCCAATCTAACGCCCCTCCGGGCCCGAATGCATCGAGCCTCACGCCCCGATGTACGAATAATCGTACGGCTTCCGCATCTCCCGCGCCACCGTCTTCTGCGCCTCCGCGTCCCCCACGTACTCCTCTTTTGATGGGTCCCAGTTCAGCTTCCGCCCCAGCCGCACCGCCGCCACGCCCAGGTGGCACATCGTCGCGCTCCGGTGCCCGATCTCCACGTCGCACCGCGGGGGCTGGCGGGTCTCGACGCTCCGGAAGAAGTTCCCGCGGTGGTCGAAGATCTGCCGCGGGGCCTTGGGGTCCTGCCGGATGATGTCCTTGTCCGACGCGTCGATGTTCCCGCGCGTGACCCAGATCCACCCGTCCGTCCCGTGAAACTTGATCCCGTGCACCTTTCCCTTGGCGTTCACTGTCCCGCCGAACGGCGTGGAGTCCTTCGTGCTGTAGCACGTGTGGGTCAGCCCGTTCGGGTAGGTGAAGTGGATCTCGTACTCGCTGTTCGCCGTGAACCCGCCCGGGATCATCTCGACCAGCGCCTTGCCCTCGGCCGAGACGGGGCCCGACCGGTCGAACCCCGTCGCCCACAGCGCGATGTCGTTGTGGTGGGCGCCCCAGTCCGTGATCGTCCCGCCCGAGTAGTCCCACCAGTACCGGAAGTTGACGTGCCCGCGCTCCTTCACGTACTCGACCGGCGCGATCTGCCCCTGCCAGAGATCCCAGTCGAACTCCGGCGGGACCGGCGCCGGCTTGAACGGCCCCTCGCGCTTCCCCGCAGGCACCCACACGTCGATGTGCTTGAGCTTGCCGATCCGCCCCGCGTGGATCCGCTCCACCGCCCGCTGAAAGTACACGTCGCTCCGCTGCTGGGTGCCGGTCTGCAGCACCCGCCCGGTCTCCTTCTGCGTCTTCACCAGGCGCTTGCCTTCGTCGATGCAGAGCGTCAGCGGCTTCTCGCAGTACACGTCCTTGCCCGCCCGCATCGCGGCCATCGACACCAGCGTGTGCCAGTGATCCACGGTCCCGCAAATGACCACCTCGACGTCCTTCTCCTCCATCAACTTGCGGAAATCCTTGAAGGGTTTAGCGCCGGCGAACGTTTTCTGCGCCTTGGCCAGGTGCGACTCGTCCACGTCGCACACCGCCACCACCTTGCCGAACCGCTGGGCGTCCTTCGCGTCGCCCGTGCCCTGCCCGCCACACCCGACCAGACCGATGCGGAAGTCCGAGCGGGTCGGCTTGTCCGTCGTCGGCTTTTCGTCGGCGGGCTTGGGGGCCGGGTCGGCGGGCTTCCCCGGTTCGGGTTTCGCCGCCGGGTCGGCGGCGAAGGCGCGGGCGGCGTTCAGGGCAGACAGGGCCGACGCGGCCGCGGTGTAACGAAGCAGGCCGCGCCGGGAGAGGGGGGAAGGGGTGTCCATATCGGATTGCGTGGGCTTATGTGGAAGTGGGGACCGCCGTGCATTTGGCGGCGGGGCCGGTGCCGCTCGGCACCGATATCGGTAACTCGGTCGCGGGTCCGGGTTCCGGCAAGTACGGGCTCAAGCCTTCTTCTTCGCCGCCGGCTTCTTCGCGTCGTCCTTCTTTTCCGGCTTCGCGGGAGCGTCGGGCGTCGCCGCGTCCGCCTTGATCTTCGCCGCGTACTTCTTCGGGTCTTTCTCGAACGCCACCGGGCACTTCTCGCAGCAGAACCCGACCGTCTTCCCCTCGAACGCCAGCGTCTTGGTCGGGTCGACCGGCTTCCCGCTCACCGGGCAGACCGTGTTGATCGGCTTACCCGCCGCCGCCGCCGTCCCGCCCGCAGCGGGGGCCGCCGGCGTCGGGTCCGGTGTCTTGACGACGATCGTCAACTCCTCGCCTCGATTGACGACCACGCCCGCCACGTCCTTCTTCAGCTTGTCGACCCCCGCGTCCGTCACCTTCGTCTGCCAAAGGTACACCCGCTTGAGCGCCTTGAGCCCCGACAAATTCGCCAGCCCCGCGTCCGTCACGCCCGTCCCGTACAAATTGAGGTACTCGAGTTTCGCCAGCCCCTTCACGTGCGCCAGCCCCGCGTCCGTCACCCCCGTCTTCTCCAAGTGCAACATCGTCAGGTCGGCCAGCCCCGCGATCGGCGCCAGGCCCGAGTCCGTGACGGCCGTGTTCGCGAGATTGAGCTGCGTGACCTTCGGCAGTTCCTTCACCAGCGCCACTTCCGCGTCGGTGATCTGCTTCCCCGCCAGCGACAGGTTGACGACCAGCGCGTCCGAGTCGGCCGCCAGCTGCATCACCAGCCCGCCCTTGGCCTGCAGCTTGTTCGCCGCCTCCTGCTGCGGCGGCGTAAACGTCACCGCCGCCCGCGCGGGCCCCGCGCACAAGACCACCAACGACAACGCGAACAACCCGACCTTCGACGACAGTTTCAACATGGGACGTGCTCCGTTACCGCTCCGCGATGCGTCTCGAACAGATAGGACCCCCATCATCCCATACTAGCGACGAGTGGCCAAGGGCGTTGACTCCCACTTGTAGCCGCCCCGCTCGCGGGGCGCGTCTAACCGGGCCGCTTGGGAAATCGCGCCAAACCACCCAATACGAACCCGCTTGTTGGATGCGCCGTCCCCCGCTTAACCGCCGACCCGTTTTCCGGTACCCTCTCCCCCCATCGGGACGACCGCGCGCACGTGACGAGCGCCGCCACCCGACGGCGCCCGTGTTGGGACATACGATGCAATCCTACTTAACCGACGTCCTGGCCATCGTGGGCGCCCTCGTCATCCGCGCCGGCTTCGCCGTCCAATCCGCCGGACAGGTCCGCTCCAAAAACTCCGCCGCCGCCATCGCCCGACACCTGGCCGACCTGTGCGTCGCCGTCCTCGCCTTCTGGGCCGTCGGCATGGCCATCCAGTTCGCCGGCAACCGCTTCCTCGGCCTCGAGCCGCGCCTCCTCGTCGGCTGGGACGGCGTCATGTCCACCCTCGCCTTCCCCGGCGTCGCCGGCGTCCTCATCGCCACCGCCATCGTCCCCGGCGTCCTCGCCGAACGCGCCCGCTTCTGGCCCGCCCTCTGGACCGGCGTCGCTCTTGCCGCAATCGTGGTCCCGATCTCCCGCGCGTGGACCATGCACACCGGCTTCCTCGGCGACATGGGCATCCCCGACGTCCTGGGCGCGATCAGCTTCCACTGGGCCGGCGCAGTCGCCGCCGCCGTCGGCGCGGTCTTCGTCGGCGCGCGCACCGGCAAGTTCAACCGCGACGGATCCTCCACCGCCATCCCCGGCCACAGCGTCCCCCTCGCCGGCGCCGGGCTGTTCCTGCTCGTCGTCGGGTTCGTCCTGTTCGGCGTGAGCGGGGTCGGCGGCCTGGGCGCCGCCAAATCCCTCCTCCTCGCCGCCGCCGCCGGCGGGCTCGCCGCCGTCATCTTCTCCCAGCTTCGCTACTACAAGCCCGACCTCCAACTTACTGCCGCCGGCGTCCTCGGCGCGCTCGTCGCCGCCTCCGCCGGCGCCGGCGCGCTCTCCAGCGTCGGGGCCGTCGTCACCGGCGCGCTCGCCGGCGTCCTGGTCCCCCTCGCCATCCTCGTCCTCGACGTCCGCTTCCGCATCGACGACCCGTCAGGCGGCATCGCCGTCCACGGCATCGGCGCGGCCATCGGCGCCCTCACCGCCCCCCTCCTCGCCCAGGCCGGCACCTTTGCCGACCGCGCCAAGTCCCTCGGCGCAGCCGCCCTCGGCCTCGTCCTGATCGGCGCCCTCGCCGCCGGCGTCTCCGTCCTGCTCTGGACCCTCCTCAAGCGCACCACCCCCCTCCGCGTCAAGGAACACGACGAGTTCGACGGCCTCGACCTCGCCGAGCACGACGTCGGCGCCTACCCCGACTTCCAGCAGAACACGATCAAGTCGTACCACCTGCGGGAAGTTTGACCGAGATCGTTCGCGCGGTCATGCGGAACCCACGGAGCTAGCTCCATGGGCTTTCGCCCGGTTGTCACTTCTGCCAGCCCGCGCATGCGATCCCCACCCACACCGCCGCCAGCCCCAGCACCAAACTCCCCACCAGATTCAGCGCCGCCCACCCCCACTCCCCGCGCGCGATCTGCTGCCACGAGTCGTACGCCCACGTCGAGAACGTCGTGTACGCGCCCAAAAACCCCACAGCGACCGCCAGCCGAGTCGCGTCCGACACGCCCCCCCACCGCCAGGCCGCCATCGTCATGAACCACCCGAGCAGGAAGCTGCCCGACAGGTTGATGAACAGCGTCGCCCACGGAAACCCCGTACCGACGAGCCGCACCCCGAGCACCTGCACGTAGTACCGCGCCAGCGCCCCCGCGAACCCCGCGATCCCGACCGCGAGCGCATTCGTTAAGTGTGGGAGCATCCGTTCGCGCAGTCCCGCCGCTTGCGGCTTAGCGACAGTAGAAAAGTTCACCAACCCGAGCTACTTCCGCTCCCCCACCTGCGCCGCGAACTTCTGCTTGAACTCCTCCAGCGAAAGCACCCCCGCCGGAAGCTGCGCCTCCTCCACCAGCATCACCGGGATGCCCTCGCGCACCGGGTACCGCAGCCCGCCCACCTCGGCCACCAGGAAATCCCCCTCCGCCCGCAGCCGGCTGTGCGTCAGCGGACACCGGAGCATCGCCAGCAACTCGGGGTCGACGGGCTTGTTCGCGGCGGCGGAAGAATTGTCGGCGGAGGACGGCGGGGTGCTGCTCATTGAAGCAGGCAGTATAGCGCGTCCGCCAGCAGGATGGAAGTCAGGGCCGACGCCTCGCCCGCCGCCGTCGCCCCCGCCAGCGCACTCGCCGCGTGCAGCATCCCGTCCGCGATCGGCCGCGTCGCCGCATCCCCCACGAACGCGATCACCCCCCACGGCTGATTCGTCGCGTGGTCCGGCTGCGTCTCGTTCAAATGAAACGCCGCGTTCCGCCGCACCGCCGCCCACACCGCCTCATCGTGCGCCTGCGCCGCGTAACTCGCCAGCGCGTGCAGGATGACCAGCTCGTGGTACCAGTGCGCCTCCGGATTGTCCGCCGCGGTCGCCTGCAGGAACGGCCCCGCCGCCGTCTGCCGCCTCGCCAGCGCCCGCAGCGCCGCCGCAGCGCGATGCGTCATCCCCTCCCGTCCCAGCGCCCGCCCGATCGCGAACCGCGCCAGCGCGTCCCACGCGCGCCCCGCCGCCACCGCCCCGTCCCGCGCCGCGATCGGCCCCACATCCCCCCCCTGCTCGTCTGTCAACAACTCCGCCCAAGCCAACAACCCGCGCTCCCACTCCGACCAATCCCGCGCAGCCAAGGACCCGCGCACCATCCCGCCCACCTGCCCGATCGCGTACGCCACCAGCCCCCGGTATTCCGCCCGAGAATGCCCCGCCGCGTCCGACATCCCATGTCCGGCCGGCCCCATGACCGGCCCGACTTCCACGACCCGCCCCGGCCCCTCGATCAGCACCGCCGGAAACGCCAGCGCGGCGTCCATCGGCGTCCGCGCACGCCCCGCGCGCGGCCCCACTCGCGCCCCGACCGTCCCGCGGAGCAACCCGGTGTATCGATCAAGTTCCCGCGCATCGTTCACGCCAACATCATACGCAACTCGCCCCGCCCCGCTCTCGACCGTCTAAAGGCCGCTCCGCCCCTCGAAACGCGCCTCATATAGCCCGCCACTTGTGGCGGGAAAGCGCGGCACGCCGACTAACGATGCTTCCGAAGAGTCCCCCAACCTCAGCGCCTTGGAGATATCGAACGCCTTCCCGCCACAAGTGGCGGGCTGTATGAGGCGCATCTCCCCAATCCCCGCGCCACCGAGCCGACCCGCGCCCGGCGCGCGATCGTCAAAACGAAAAGGCCCGCGGATCTCGCGATCCACGGGCCTCTCATTTCACGACCAGACTCGATCTCAGATCTGCGCCCCCGCCAACTGCAGCCGCAGCAGCAGCAGCGCCGCCGACAACTGCGGGTCCTGGCTCAGCGGGTCCTTCTTCACGATCGGCTTCCCGTCCTTGCCGACCGGCCGCGCCTCGCCCGCCGCCTCCTTCTCGCGCAGCACGTCCAGCTCCTGCCGGCTGTCGATCGCCGCCCGCATCTGCTCCGGCGTCATCTCCACCGTCACGTCCGGGTTCACGCCCCAGTCGATCGAGTTCTCCTCGCGGTGGATGCACTTCCCGTTCGGCAGGTAGTAGTGGCTCGTCGTCAGCTTCAGGTACGCCGTCCGCTGGGCCAGCGGGAACAGCATCTGCACCGAGCCCTTACCGAACGTCCGCTCGCCGACGATCATCGCCCGCTTCTGGTCCTTCAGCGCCCCGGACACGATCTCGCTCGCCGACGCCGAGTACTGGTTCACCAGCACGACCAGCGGGAGGTCCTTCTCCTCGTCCGCCTGCGCGCTCGCCCGCGCCTCGGTCGGCTGGTTCGGGGTCTCGCGGTCCGCCCGCGTCGAGACGATCACCCCGTTGTTCAGGAACTTGTCCGACACTTCCGTCGCCGCCGTCAGCAGCCCGCCCGGGTTGTACCGCAGGTCCAGGATCAGCCCGCGGACGCCCTGCGTGCGCATCTCCGACGCCGCCTTGTCCAGCTCGTCCGACGTCATCTTCGTGAAGTTCGTCAGCCGGATGTAGCCGATCTTGTTCGCCGGGTCGATGAAATACTCCCACCCGCCGCCCGGGCGGTGGCTCCACCCCTTGATCGACGCGACCTTGATCGTCTGCCGCACGATGTCCAGGTCCCGCGTCGCGCCGTCCGCGCTCCGGATCGTCAGGTTCACCTTCGTGAACGGCTTCCCGGTGATGTTCTTCACCGCCTGGTTCAGGCTGATCCCCTTGGCGTTCTTGCCGTTGATCTTCGTGATGATGTCGCCGGCCTTGATCCCCGCCTTGTAGCCCGGCGAATCCTCCAGCGGGCTCACCACCCGCAGCGACCCGTCGTCGTCCGACTGGATCTGGATCCCGACCCCGCTGAACTCGCCCTGCGTCGTCTTGTTGAACTCCTCCACGTCGTTCGGCCAGATCATCGACGTGAACGGGTCCAGCTCGGCGAACGCCCCGTCGGCGAACTCGTTGACCAGCACCTCTTCCGGCAACTGCACCGAGTCGTCGTTCGTCCGCGCCACCGCGTCGATCGCCCGGCGGAGCATCAGCTGCTCGTTCGCCGCCGTCGCGTTCTTCATCCGGTCCTGCCAGTCGTCCACCTTCGCCAGGAACGCCGCGCGCTTCGCCTCGTCCTTGAGGTTCGGGAACGCCGCCTCCAGGCCCTTCGTCGTCGCCAGCAGCCGCAGGCTCTTCAGCCCGCCCAGCCCCAGGTCGCGATAGCTGACCTCGCGGTAGTAGTTGGTCCGCGCGTCCACCAGCGCGTTCCACAGCATGTCCATGCGGATGTCCTTCAGGGACTGCCGCCAGTCGGTCTTAAAGCTGTCGTCCTTGTCGTCCTCGGGCTTGACCGTCGGCTTGCTCGTCGGCTGCGTCGCCGGCTTGATCAGCTGGTCCACCGCCTCGCGCTCCGTCGCCTCGGCCTCCTGGATCTTCTTGAACTGCTCCTGGTTGTACATCGCCAGCAGGCGGATCCGCCGCGTCGACGTCTTGAGCTTTTCCTTCCACTCCGGGTTCGCCGGCTCGACCGACCCGAGGTCCGAGTACAGCCGCAGCGCCTTGAGCCACTGCTCCGCCGCCTCGTACTTCTTCGCCGACGCCACCGTCCCCTTGATCAACTCGTCGACCCACCCCTCGTTGCGGAACGCCTTCTTGTCGTCCGCCAGCAGGTACGCCTTGGCCACGTAGTCCAGCGCGTAGTCGGCCTTGCCGGCCTTCTGCAGCTTCTTCACGTCTTCGACGGCCTTGTCGAACTGCTTCCGCCGCTCGGCGACGAACGTCTGCCGCTGCGCCTCGAACGCCTTGGTCCACTCGGCCATCTTCGCCAGCGACGCGTCGGCCGGGCCGGCCGACGCCGCGCGCGATAACAGCTCGTTCGTCTTGTCGAACTGCCCGGCCCGCAGCGCCTTGAACGCCTGCGCCTTGAGCTCGTCGACCGTCGCGACCTGGGTGGCCACCGGCCCGTCCGCACGCAGCCACGCCGGGGCCGTCACCCCGACGCCCGCCGCGATCACGGCCAGACCCAATACCCAGCGGCCAAACACCTTAGTCATAGGGCGATCCTTCGTGCTGTGACGGAACGCATCCGCGTTCGCTGTCCGCGCCGGCCTGTCGTCCCCCGAAGGGGTTGTGGCCCGGCGCGCTTTGTGATCGTTCTGGAGATCCGTTCTAAGACGCAGGGAAGGCGTCACTTAAGTCTGGACCGACGCCAACCCGAGGGGGAACTTCCGGACGGGCGAGTTAGATTACATCCACCCAAAAAGCCCGTCAAACACAATCGCCCGCGCGAGCCCGCTTCTGCGGGCGGGTCGCGCAGCGAATCCATTCCTGCTCCTATTAGACGTCTGACGCGCCGTTCTGTTCACTCGACCCATCCAACTCGTTACACCGGGCGCACGAGGTCGCGCCACCTCACTCATATCCCGACCGGCGCGTGGAGTTGCAGCCGCGCCTCGATTAACATCCCCGACCCCCTGATCCTAGGCGCGCGGGTCGACCCCCGTGTAAGCCGCCAAACAACCCGGTTTCGGAGCGTCAGACTCTCCGGACCCTGTATCGCCCCGTCAGGGCATCACTCCCCACCCGTTTACCCATCCACCATGCCGACGATCGCCACCCTCCTCGATTCCAAGTTCCGCCAGGCGATCCGGGCCGCCTTCGATGTCGACGCCGACCCCCTCGTCGGCCCGTCGCAAAATGAAAAGTTCGGCGACTACCAGGCCAACGCCGCCATGGGCCTGGCCAAGCTCCTCGCCGAAAAGACCGGGCAAAAAACCAGCCCCCGCCAGATCGCCGAGCAGATCAAGGCCAAGCTCGACCTCGGTGAGATCGCCACCGAACTGAGCATCGCCGGCCCCGGTTTCGTCAACGTAAAGCTGAACCCGCTCTGGCTGGCGAGCCAGCTTCAGCAGGCGGGAGCGTCGCAGACGCTAGGCGTGGAGAAAACGGAACAGCCCCAAACCGTCGTCGTCGACTACTCCGGCCCCAACATCGCCAAGGAGATGCACGTCGGCCACCTCCGCAGCACGATCATCGGCGACGCCGTCGCCCGCGTGCTCGCCTTCCGCGGCGACAACGT
>DATHXE010000865.1:0-10098 GCA_035459845.1 Tepidisphaeraceae bacterium
CTTGAAAACCGGTGGGCCCGCAAGGGTCCCCAGGGTTCGAATCCCTGCTCCTCCGTTCAAAGCCGCCCAATCCCAAGGTTTTCCAATCGCCCGTCTAGTTCGAATCGTGAGGGGGGGCGACGTGCGGCGCGCGGCCGCGCGGGGCGGGCGTCGGAATTTGCCAAACTACCCGAAATTGCTATGGTCGTGGGGGCCTTGATTTGATGGCAGAACCGTCCGCGTCGTGATTCCGGAAAGGCATGGCGCTATGGATTCGATGCGTGTGACGATGGAGTTCCCTGGCGCCGGCGCGCTGCCGGCGGGGGTCGTGGTCGTGCGGGTCGCCGGCGAGATCGGCATTTCGTCGATGGTGGGGGAGGACGGCCGGCACACCGGCGTGGGCGAGGACAACGCGCTGAGCAAGGCGCTGGGGGCCGTCCTCGAGAGCCGGCCGGAGCTGGTCGTGGTCGACCTAAGCGGGGCGACGTACCTGTCGAGCATCGGGATGGGGGCGCTGCTGCGGTTCGCGAATCGCCTGGCCGAGGTTGGCGCGAAGCTCCGGTTGGCCGCGGTTCCGAAGATGGTCGCGAGCCTGCTGCAGCGGTGCCGGTTGGACACGGCGTTCGAGATCCGGGCGACGGTCGACGAGGCGGTGGCGGGGTAGCTTGGCGAGTGCAGCCCGCGCCGAACCTTTTCTCGGTCGGCGTTTCCGGCGCACGGTACGATTGCCGCCCCAAGGAGAACCCGCGCCATGAACCGATCCGTAGCCTTCGTCGTTTCCGCGATGTTCTCGGCCGCGTGTTTTGCCGAGGTCGCGCCGGGGGATTGGCCACAATTTCGCGGGCCGGGGGCGCAGGGGGCGTCGGCGGAGAAGGGGCTGCCGGTCACGTGGTCGCAGGCGGAGAACGTCGCGTGGAAGGTAGACCTGCCGGGGCCGGGGTCGTCGACGCCGGTGATCGTCGGGAAGCGGATCTTCCTGACGTGCTACACGGGGTACAACGTCCCGCGGCAGGAGCAAGGGAGCCCCGAGAACCTCAAGCGGCACGCGCTGTGCCTGGACCGCGATTCGGGCAAGACGATCTGGGAGAAGTCGTTCCAGGCGGAGTTGCCGGAGCAGGCGAAGATTCGGGACGACCACGGGTACGCGTCGAACACGCCGGTGGCGGACGACAGGCGACTGTACTGCTTCTTCGGGAAGTCGGGCGTCGTCGCGCTCGACTTGGCGGACGGGCGAGAGGTCTGGCGGGCGCCGGTGGGCAATGGGCTGAACGGCTGGGGCTCGGGCGCATCGCTCGTGCTGGCAGGGGGCAACGTGATCGTCAACGCGAGCGTGGAGAGCTCGTCGCTGATCGCGCTCGATAAGAACACGGGCAAGGAGGCCTGGCGGGCGGGCGGGATCAAGGAGGCGTGGAACACGCCGGTCGTCGTGAACCTGCCGGGCGGGGCGAGCGAGATCGTCGTGCCGATCATGCAGAAGATCCTCGCGTTCGACCCGCAGACCGGGAAGCAACTCTGGTCGTGCGACACGGACATCCGGTGGTACATGGTGCCGTGCGTCGTGGCGCACGAGGGCGTCGTCTACTGCATCGGGGGGCGCTCGGGCGGGGCGCTGGCGGTGAAGGCCGGCGGGCGCGGGGACGTGACCGGCTCCCACCGCATCTGGACGGGCACGAAGGGGTCGAACGTGTCGTCGCCCGTCTTCCACGACGGCCACGTCTACTGGATGAACGAGAACAACCGGACCGCGTACTGCGCGGACGCCAGGACCGGCAAGGTCGTTTACGAGCAGCAGGTGGGCGGGCGGTTCAGCCAGGTGTACGCGCCGGCACTTCTGGCCGACGGCAAGGTCTATTACACGACGCGCGACGGGAAGATCATCGTGATCGCGGCCAAGCCGCAGTTCGAGCAGGTGGCGTTCAACGACCTGTCCGACCGGTCGACGTTCAACGCGGGGATCGCCGTGTCGGGTGGGCGGCTGTTCGTCCGGTCGGATAAGGCGCTGTATTGCGTGTGGAAGTAAACTTAGCGTCGACTATCTTGCGGCGGGTGGGTACGATGCGCGCATGACGACCCCGCCCCTCGCATGGCTCCCCCTGCACGAAGGTCGAGCGCCGCATTTGCGACATCGCGGCCGAGCAGATGGGAGTGAAGCGTTGCGACGTTCACCCGGGCACGCGCCTGATCGAGGACCTGCACTGCGACAGCCTCGACGCGGTGGAACTGGTCATGGAGATCGAGGACGAGCTGTGCGTGACGCTACCCGACGACCCGCCGAACATGGCGTACAAGGCGGTCTTCACGCGCAGCCCGTTTCGCCTGCGCGACCTGGCCGAGCTGGTCTACCTCCAACAAGGCACGGGGCGGGCGCGGGCGACGGGATGGTTCCGGCGGCACGCGGCCCCGCCGATCCCGGCCAGTCAGCCGGCGATCCCGTTCATGCAACTCGGCGGGCGGCTCCCGGCGTCGGGACTCGCGGGCGCGCCGCTGTACGCGCCGGTCGGGAGAAACGCCGAGGGGTACCCGACGGTTCGCCGGGCCGCGGACGGCATGATCTGCGTGCTCGTCCCGGCGGCGGAGGTGGTCATCGGATCCGACGATGGCCTGCCGGACGAGCGCCCCGCGCGAACCGAGCGCGTCGACGCGTTCGTGATCGACCAGGAGCCGGTGTCGGCGGCGGCGTACGCGCGGTTTCTCAACTCGGTGGACGAGGTCGGCGAGCGTACGCTTCGCGAGTGGTTCATGCTCGGTGCGGACGACCACCGCCGGGCACACGAGATGCTTCGGCGAACGCCCGACGGCGCGTGGGCGCCGGTCGCGGGGGCGGACCGCCTGCCGATGGTGCTGGTCTCGTGGCACGGGGCGGCGGCGTACGCGCGGTGGGCGAACGGGCGGGATCCGCTGGGCGACGATGGCGGCACGTTCCTCCCGGGCGAGGCCCAGTGGGAGTACGCGGCGCGCGGGCCGGCGCCGCGCGCGTACCCGTGGGGCGACGGCGAGCCGACCCCGGCGCGGGCGAGGTTCGGCGTCCACCGGGCGGGGGTCGCGTACGCGGGCGTGGCGGATTTGCCGGTCGCGGCGGTCAACGAGCCGCTGGGCGTGTCGCCGTTCGGCCTGCTGCACATGGCCGGCAACGTGTGGCAGTGGTGCCGGGACTGGTACGCGCCGCCCGCCGACGGAAGTCCCGGCATCCGCGCGGAGCGCGGCGGGAGCTGGGTCGGGCCCTCGTTCCTGTGCCGATCGTCGTACCGCCGCGGCCGCGCACCGCACGCGCGCGGGCGGTGCCTCGGATTCCGCTGCGCCGCGCCGGGGGTCGGGGGCTGACGTTACGTAGCATGGGCACGACAGTGAAGCACCCGCGGCAAGTTCGCCGTCCGGGTCGCGGCTAAACGAGGGCGCACGCGCGGGGCGCGCTTATTGTCCGGGCGTCGCGGGCGCTCGATGGGCCGCGGACTTCTCGGCCGCCTCGTCCGCGCGCAGCGCGTCGATCAGCGGCCAGAGCTCGTCCACGTCGGGCTTGAAGATGTTGCCGATCAGGACGTCGGTCACCAGGCCCTTCTTGTCCGGGTGCCGGCGGATCAGCTTGCCGAAGTTCAGGCCCTCGTAGAACTCGACGACCAGGCGGCGCATGCGGTCCATGCCGGCGACGTAGTTGGCCTCCCACCGGCGCAGGCGGGATTCGGAGACGTCGCCCGCGGCGAGCGCGTCGCCGATGGCGTCGGCGGCCATCGCGGCGGACTGGAGCGCGAGCAGTACGCCCGACGAGTAGAGCGGGTCGAGGAAGCCGAACGCGTCGCCGACCAGCACCCACCCGTCGCCGCCGGTCTTGGTCGCCCGGTAGCTGTACTCCTTCTGGGCCCGGAAGATGTCGCAGCGGGTGGCGTTCTTGAGGCGCGGCTCGAGGCCGGGGCAGCGCGCCACTTCTTCGAAGTAGATGTCTTCGAGATCGCGGGAGGGGCGGGCCTTGCTGAAGAGGTATTCGCTCGACGAGACGACGCCCACGCTGACGATGTCGTCGTGCAGCGGGATGTACCAGAACCACCCGAGCTTGCCCTTGGTCTGGAGGACGATCGTCGCGCCGGCGTCCTTGCCGGTGTCGCGGTAGGCGCCCTTCCAGTAGGTCCAGACGGCGGCCTTTTTCAGGAGCGGGTCCCACTCGCGCAAATTGAACTTGTGGATCAGGAGCGACGATTGCCCGCTCGCGTCGACGACGACCTTCGCCCGCACCTCGCGCTCGGCGCCGTCGGGCCCCCGTACCTTGATGCCGACGGCCTGCGTGCCTTCGAACAGGACTTCGAGGACGCGCGTCTCTTCGCGGACGGTGACGCCGTGCTTGCGGGCGTTGTCCAACAGCAACTGGTCGAACTCGCTCCGCCGGACCTGCCACGTCTGCGACGACTCGTGGTCCTCGTGCTCGGTGAAGTAGAACGGCTCGGACAGCCGGCCGTGCTGGCTGACGAACTGCACGCTGTACTTCTTCGTGAAGTGGCTCTGCTTCATCGTGTCAAGCAGGCCGAGGCGCTTGATGACGTGATAGGTGTGGGGGATGAGCGATTCGCCGATGTGGAAGCGGGGGAACTTGTCGCGCTCGAAGAGCTCGACGCGGTAGCCCTTCTGGGCGAGGAGGGTGGCGGCGGCGGAGCCCGAGGGGCCGCCGCCGATGACGATCACGTCGGGGCCGGCGGTGGGGGTGACGGACATCGTTGGCCTCCGAAGGGCGCCGCGGCTGGGAATGGCGGTGCGGGTGGTGATGGGGACACGGGGCGAATCGCCGGCGGGATAGATACTTGTTCGAACAAGTATCGTTGCCGGATTCTATTCCGGGAGCGGTCCGCGTTCAATGTCGCCGCTCCGACGCGCGCCCCGTGTTTGGCGATCGTCGCGGCGTTCGCGGCCCGTGGCCATGACAGCGGCGCGCGGCCGTGGCGGACGGACGGCCCGACGGGTAACGTAGTGTCCCTCGCCCGCGCGCATTCGCTTTCACGCGCGGCGCGCCACATCGCGAACGAGCCGACAACGCAGTCGTCGGGCCCCGCGCCCGACCTCATAGGAGACGAGCATGCCCCGACCGCAGCCATCTTCCCTCTCGAACCGACTCCAGAGCCGCCGGCGCTTCCTGCGCGGCGCCGCCAAGGCGAGCGCCCTCGCCGTCGCCGCCCCGATGATCGTCCCCGGGCACGTGCTGGGGAAGGACGGCGCGGTACCGACGAGCGAGCGCATCACGCTGGGCGCGATCGGCATCGGCAACCGCGGGTCGTACGTGTTCAAGTGCTTCCTGGCGGAGAACGACGTGCACACGCTGGCCGTGTGCGACGTCAACGCAAAGCGCAAGGCCGCCGCCAAGCAGGCCGCCGACGAGCGCAACGGCAACACCGACTGCGCCACCTACTCCGACCTCCGCCAGTTGCTGGACCGCAAGGACATCGACGCGGTCATCATCGCGACGGGCCCGAACTGGCACGCGGTCGCGGCGTCGACCGCCGCCCGCGCCGGAAAGGACGTGTACTGCGAGAAGCCGTGCTCGAAGACGATCAACGAGAGCCTGATGCTCGCCGACGTCTTCCGCCGCACGGGGCGCGTCTTCCAAGCGGGGACGCAGCGCCGAAGCCTCCCGCACTTCATGTACGCGATCGACCTGGCGCGCCGCGGGCGCCTGGGCAAGCTGCACACGGTGCACGCCCAGCCGCGCGGGCTCGTCGACAAGATGAGCGGCTGGTACCCCGCCGAGCCGACCCCGCCCAAGGAGGAGCTCGACTGGGACATGATGCTCGGGCCGGCCGCCTACCGCCCGTACAACAAGGCGCTGACCAACTCGTTCAACTTCGAAAAGGGCGGCGGGTTCGTCGGCGGGCTGGGCGGGGGCGGGACGCTCGAATGGGGCAGCCACTGCGCCGATTTGTGCCAGGTCGCCAACGACGCCGACGGTACCGCCCCGATCGAATACGAGCCCCAGGGTAACCGCCTGGTCTGCACGTACGCGAACGGCGTCAAGCTCGTCTTCCGCGACGACGGGTGGCTCCCGCTCGGGTCGTGCCCGGTGCGATTCGAAGGCGCCGACGGCTGGGTCGAGACCGCCGACGACGGCGACATCATGGCGAGCAACGCCAACCTGCTCGCGGGCCGGAGGCAGAAGATCGGCGGGTACCCGGCCAACTTCCACGTCCGCAACTTCCTCGACTGCGTGAAGTCGCGCAGCCAGCCGCGGGCGAACGCCGACGCCGCCTGCTGGTCGCACATCACGTGCAACGCCGCGAACATCGCGCTGTTCCTCAACCGCAAGCTGAAGTTCGACCCGGCCAAGTGCGAGTTCGTCAACGACGCGGAGGCGAACCGCCTGCGCTCGGAGGCCCGCCGCGAGCCGTGGCGGGTGTGAGGATTCACCGCAGAGACGCAGAGGACGCAGAGAAGATTTGAATGCATAGCTCGCGCCGCAGCGTAGCGCCGTCATCCTGAGGTACTCCGAAGGATCTAGCCGGCACGACAAGGCCCCCGCGACGTTGGCAACGACCGTCCGAACACCACCGCCGACGTCGTAACGGCCTCACCGCTCGAGGTCATCGAGCCCTGAAAGACAAACGAGACCGGAACCCAACCCCATGAAACTCGCCAAGAAACGTCTCCTCGCGCTCGCCCTCCTCGCGAGCCTGTCGTTCTCGACCCGCGCCGCCGACGTCGTCGCCAACGGCGGGCCGCCCCCGAAGGAGGCCGACCTGATCAAGCTGATCTCGGCCGCCGACGCCGCCAAGGGCGACAAGGGCATCGCGTGCAAACAGCTCGCCGTGTGGGGCACGAAGGACGCCGTGCCCGCGCTGGCGGCGCTGCTCCCGGACCCCGAGCTCACCTCGTGGGCCCGCATCGCGCTCGAGGCCATTACCGACCCGGCCGCGGATGACGCGCTCCGCGCCGCGGTCGGCACGCTCAAGGACCGCCCGCTCGTGGGCGTGATCAACTCGATCGCGATCCGCCGCGACGCCAAGGCGATCCCCGCGCTCGCGGAAAAGCTCGCCGACACGAACGAAGAAGTCGCCGCCGCCGCCGCGGTGGCGCTGGGCCACATCGGTGGGGAGGAGGCTGCCGCAGCGCTGCAGAAATACCTGACCACCGGCCCGGCCGCAGTCCGCAACGCCGCCGCCGAGGGCTGCGTGTACGTCGCCGAGCGCTGGCTCGCCGGCGGGAAGGCCGCCGACGCCGTCAAGCTGTACGACGCCGTCCGCAACACCGCCGACCTCCCCAAGCAGCGGATCCTCGAGGCCACGCGCGGCGCAATCCTCGCCCGCGGCCCGGCCGGTGCCCCCCTGCTCGTCGAGCAGCTCCGTTCGCCGGACCGCGAGATCTTCCGCATCGCCATGCGCACCGCCCGCGAGCTGCAAGGCCCCGAGGTCGCCGACGCGATCATCGGCGAGCTCGCCCGCACCACGCCCGACCGCCAGTCGCTCCTGATCCTCGCCCTGGCCGACCGCCCGACCGATAAGGCCAAGGTCCTGCCCGTCGTGACCGAGGCCGCCAAATCCGGCGCGCCCGGCGTCCGCGCGACCGCCGCCGAGACGCTCGAATTCCTGGGCAACATCTCCAGCGTGCCGGTGCTGATCGAGGCCGCGTCGTCGAATGACGCCGCCCTCGCCCAGGCCGCGATCACGTCCCTCGCCCGCCTGCCCGGCAAGGACATCGACGCCGACCTGCTCGCCCGCCTCAAGGCCGCCACCGGCAAGCCGCGGCGCGTGCTGATCGAGCTCGCCGAGCAGCGCAAGCTCGAAGGCTCGATGCCCGAGTTCGTCAAGGCGATCGAGGACCCGGAGCCGACCGTGAAGGCCGCCGCGCTCGAAGCGATCGGCGCCAACGGCGACGACAAGCTCGTCCCCGACCTCCTCCGCCTGATGACCAAGGCCCCCGAGGCCGAGCGCGACGCGATCGCCAAGGCGGTCCGCTCGATCTCCGGCCGGTGGGGCGCCGCCGTCGTCCCGCTCCTCCTGCCCGTCGCCAAGACCGGCGAGCCGCAGCTCCGCATCGCCGCGCTCGGCGCGCTCGCCGGCGCCGGCGGCAAGGAGGCGCTGGACGCCGTCGTCGCCTCGGCCAACGACGCCGACGAAACCCTCGCCGACGAGGCCGTCCGCACGCTCTCGACCTGGCCCAACCGCTGGCCCGAGGACACCGCCGTCCTCGACCCGCTCCTGAACCTCGCCAAGACCGGCAAGAAGCCCGCCCACAAGGTCCTGGCCACCCGCGGCTACCTCCAGTTCGCCACGGGCACGAAGAAGATGCCCGAGGCCGAGCGCCTCAAGCGCGTCAACGACGTCCTCCCGCTGGTCACCCGCGCCGAAGAGCGCCGCCAGGCCATCGCCGCCTACGCCGCGATCGGCAACGCCGCCGCGCTCGAGGCGCTCGTCGCCCAGTTGAACGCCGACGCGAGCGTGGCCGACGAAGCGGCCAACGCGATCGTCACGGTCGCCAGCAAGGGCAACCGCGGCATCCCCGCCGCCAAGCGCAAGGCCGCATTGCAGGCCGCGGCCGACAAGGCCACGAGCCCGGCGATCAAGGCGAAGGCAACCGAGACGCTCAAGGGCGTGAGGTAGGACCGAACCGCGAAAGAACTCCCCATGCCCATCCGCACCCCCGCCGAATCCCACGCCGCGTTCCTCCGCGCCTTCAACGCCGGCGACGCCGCCGCCGTCCTCGCGTATTACGCCCCCGACGCGCGGGTCAACTTCCCCGACGGCCGAACCGCCGTCGGCCCCGAGCAGATCGCCGCGGCGATGGCCCCGTTCCTCGCCCTCAAGGGCACGATGACGATGGAGACGCTCTACGCCGTCGAGCACGCCGACACCGCCCTCACGCGAGGCAAGTGGCGCGTCACCGGCACGTCCCCCACGGACGGCTCGCCCGTCGTGATGGAGGGCAGCAACGTCGAGGTCCTCCGCCGCCAACCGGACGGCACGTGGCTCTGCGCGATCGACCTCCCCTTCGGCGGGAACGCGTAATCCGGGTCGCCGCAAAGAGCGCAAAGAGCGCAAAGGCTGGAGGGCGGAGAAGAGACCTTGTAGCAACGCGGAGCTTCCACCGCGTCTCAACCCGCTTCCGCTCACTGATTGCTTGTCTTCTTTGCGCCCTTTGCGTCTTTGCGGCAATCCCCGCGTACCCAGCCCTACGCCGCGTGCTCGCGGATGCGCGCGAGCATGTCCGCCAGTTTGAAGCTCGCCTTCACGAAGTAGTCCTCGGCCCCCAGCGCCCGCGCCTTGGCCCGGTAGTGCTCCCCGCTCATCGCCGTCAGCATGATCACCGCGATGTCGCGCAGGTCGTCGGCCTGCTTCACCGCGCCGAGCACCTCGAACCCGTCCATCCCGGGCATGTCGACGTCCAGCAGCATGACGGCCGGCCGCCGCTCCCGCGCCAGCCGCAGCGCCTCTTCCCCGCTCGCCGCCGACAGCGTGTCGAACCCCGAATGCTTGAGCACGCGCGACATCAGGTGCCGCGCGTCCGCCACGTCGTCCACAACCAGAACCGTCGGCATGCGTCTCCCTCGCACCGGCCGGGCCACTCCACTCCTCGCCCCGACACCTACCCACCCGCGGGGCAGGCGTCGGACGATCTTCACCCAACTATGTACCCCACCCCCGGCAAGTTGCAATGCCCGCGCACCCCGCGCGAGTCGCCCCACGGAAAAATCCCCCTCGTCTCGACGTCTCGTCCGGATCACGCCGCGCCCGCCGCTCGCGGCTTCGCACCTTGTCCATTTGCGGCGCCACAGGGATTCCCGCTTATCGGACCTTGCCCCGCGCCCGCGCGAATCGGACATCATTGCTCGGGAAACGAGGAGAGCGAGAGCGATGGGCGTCAGCGAACTATCAGGCGGTCGGGGCGGCGTGCGGTCCGCGCGGATCGCGCAGCTCGCCCGCGACGGCGCCACCGCCGCCCGCGGCGGGCGAACGATCTCCGCTACTGACGCCGCCCGCACCGTCGACCGCGCCCACGACCGCGCCGACATCGACTTCGCCCGCGCCGACGCCTTCGCCACCGCCGACGCCGACCGCGCCCGCGCCGCCGACGCCGGCCTGGGCGCGATCGGCGGCCTGCTCGGCGAGGTCCGCCAGCTCGTCACCGAAGGCGGCCGCCAGACCGAGGTCGACG
>DATHXE010000866.1:0-5342 GCA_035459845.1 Tepidisphaeraceae bacterium
AAGGCCGGCAAGGGCGTGCTGCTCTACCTGCGGCAGGAGGGCCGGGGGATCGGCCTGCTCAACAAGTTGCACGCGTACAAGCTGCAGGAGCAGGGCCTGGACACGGTGGAGGCCAACTTGCGCCTCGGCCTGCCGGTCGACAAGCGGGATTACGGCATCGGCAGCCAGATTCTCCGCGACCTGGGCCTGCGCAAGCTGTTGATCATGACCAACAATCCCAAGAAGATTCACGGGATCGAGGGGTACGGGCTGACGATCGTCGACCAGGTGCCGGTCAAGATCGAGCCGGGGCCGTTCAACAAGAAATACCTGGAGACCAAGCGGGAGAAGCTGGGGCACACGCTGTAGTAGCCGCGCGGTTGCGACGACGGGGTGCGATGAATCAGGAATCGACATCCTCGTCCGAACGCGGTGCGACGCCGAGGATCGCAAGCCTGCGGATTCGAAAGGGTGTGGGCGCGTACATTGCGGGTTGGCCTGCCGTCGGGGTCGCGATCATTACGATCTGTTCGTCCTTTTGGACGTTCAACGTCGTGGAGCGGTGGGTGATCCGGTCGGCGTACGGTGCCACGGCATGGGACGACGGACTGCGGCTCGCCCACAAGGACGGCCGGCTGACCGACGGCCGAAAGCTGACCGCGTCGCAGGTGAGAACCCTGTTTGTGGGAAGCTACTTCCTGTCCGTACCGTTCTTTCTCGGCTCGGCGTTCGGTCTGGCGTACCTGAACATGCGACTGCACGGGGAGAAGTTCGGCGGGCACGGCGACCGGCGGAATGAGTCGGCGAAGTGATCCGGCGCCGAGCGCTTTTTCGTTGGGGCGTGTCAGAGGGCGCGGAATCCTCGCGTAGGGCGCGCAGGAGATCCTCCCATGACCGCCAGTTGTTGAACCGCACGGTCGAGACCCGCCGCATCACCACCCAGTGACCCGCGGGGATCGCGTCACGGCCCGGACGTGTCGCCGGGCGCCCACTTCTACTTCCCCGCGCTGCCGCCCCTGGCGGAGCGTGTGCGGGGTCTTGTCTTGTCACTCTCGTGTTCCCGCCGGTGCGTTTGCGCATCGCGAGAGGCGCGCGGGGTGACGTTCGATCCACTTGTCTGAGGCGTGCTGGCGCGAGCCGGTGTGCGCCGTGAAAAGCTTGCGCCACAGGTCCGCGACGCGCTCGCCCCCGGGCGGCGCCGTCGCTCGCCCTGCGGGCCGCGGCTGAACGGGGCGTGACACGGCCGGGCGCGCGAGGGCGCCGATTCCCGCGGGGCGCCGTCGGCGTTTCCGCGGGCGAAAGCATTTTCTATGTCGGTTGATGCGAACCTGTTGGTGGCGAAGTTCGAGCAGATCGGGTCGCGGGCGCGGGTGCGGTGGGACGAACGGTCGGCCGCGCCGGTCGCGGTCGACATCCGCCGGGACCGCGAAGGGCAGTATTTCGATCTGGCGCTAGGGCGGCGCGCGAACCCGTCGCGGGTCGAGGTGATCGACGCCCGGCCGCGCGAGCGACACTTGCTGCTCATGACGGCGCCGGAGCGCGGCCCGGGCGGCACGGCCCGCGTGCCGTCGGAGCTCAAGCGCAAGTTCCTGTGCGGGCACGACGAGCGCGAGTGGTTCGTGGCGGCCGTGCCCGAGCGGGCGGCGGCGGCGAACGTCCGCGGGGCGATGGAGGCCCTCAAGCCGGTCGAGGTGCGCCGGCGCGTAGAGTCGGCACACGTTCCGTTCGACCGGCGGAACGACCGGCGGAACGCGGCGTTCGTCCGCCAGGGCGAGTGGTTCTTCGTCCGCGCGTTCTGGCCGGAGGTGCGCGACATTCACGTGACGCGCAACGAGTTGATCCGGCGGACCGGCGGCGGGAAGCCGCACGTGGCCGAGTTCGCGTGTCGGACCGGTGGCGAGCCGTGCTACTTCGACTCGCGGTCGGGCCGGGCGTACTCGATCGCGGAGTTCGCGCGGCTGCGGCAGGCGAAGCCGGAGTACGCGCGGACGCTGCAGTTCCAGCGGCGGAACGCGCGGCTGCTGGTGCGCGGGCGGGTCCGCCACCCGGACCACGCGACGATCCTGCTCCGCGAGTGGCACGAGGTGCTCATGAACACCGAGCACCAGGCGGAGGCGATGCGGTTCGTCGCGTTCATTGACTGATCACACGCACGCCTCGAGTCAACGAACGAACGCCCGCGGAGTGATCCGCGGGCGTTCGCGTTCGACTTGCGTCGAGGTTCCCAGCGTTCGTCAGGCGTTGCGGCCCTGATTGCCTTGGCCCTGCTGGCCGCCCTGCTGCTGGTTGCCCTGGCGGTTCTGCTGGTCGTCCTTCTGGTCGTCGCGGCGCTGCTGTTGGCCGCCCTGCTGGCCGCCCTGGCCCTGGTTCTGTTGGGCCTGGCGGTTCTGGTCGTCCTGACGGTTCTGCTGGCCCTGCTGACCTTGTTGGCCCTGTTGACCTTGGTTCTGCTGGTCGCGGTCCTGTGCCATTGCAAACTCCTTTGCGGACAGTGCCCTCCGCGGCCGTCAGGGGCGGGCCGAAAGCGCTTTCGACTGACCGTCGGTGGCTAGTCGTGGAGGGCGGTGGGCTTGACGACTCTGCAATGACGGGGCCACCGCGAACGAATCCGATGGGGGAGGTGCGAGTTCGAAATTGCTTCGAAAGCGGGCGCGGCCGAACCTTGCGATTGCTTGTGACTTATATGGACGGGGTCGGTCGTGGCGAGCTCAGGTGCGCACTGAGCGGGCAAGAGGCAATCGTTTTTTACGCGGACAGAATGGCCGCGTTTGGTGGGGATTGGCGGGCAACGTGGCGGGGGAGCCCGTCTGTTCCCGCGACCCGGGGAAGCGACCTTGACGATCCGTTCGAGGGGCGAGGGGGCGGGTGCGGGTTAGTGGCGCGGGACGCGCCGGGGCGTCGATTGGTCGGGCTGCGTGACGGGCTCGCCGACGTGCTCGGGTGCGGGCTCGACGAGATTGATCGAGTGGGCCTTGTCGCCGGCGCCGCCGTCCTTGTCGGCGTCGAAGCGCACGTCCGGCAGCTTGAGCACGGCCTGTCGGAGCGCCTGTTGCCAGCGGACGCGGATCTTCATCAAGTCCGGGTCGTTCTCGCCGAAGCGGCGCTGGCGGGTGATGTCGAACTCGTCGGCGGAATAGGCCAGCAAATCGATCGGCGGGCCGACCGTCACGTTCGACTTCATCGTCGAGTCGAGGCTGAGCAGCGCGTACTTGGCGGCGGCCTCGAGGGTCGTGTTCTCGAAGCTGCACCCGCGGTCGAGGATCGGCTTGCCGTACTTGGTCTCGCCGATCTGCAGGAAGGGGGAATCGGCGCTGGCCTGGAGCGGGTTGCCCTGGGGGTAGACCATGAACAGCGCGGGGGGCTCGCCGCGTATTTGGCCGCCGAGGATCAGGTGGACGTTGAACTTGTAGTTGTCGCGCTCGAGGGCCTCGCGGTCGAGGTCGGCGACGGCGCGGAGCTGGCGGCCGACCTCGCGTGCGGCGTCGTACATGGTGGGGACGGCGGCGAGCCCGCGGCCGTGGTCGAAGTCGCGCCGCAGGAGCGTGATCGTCGACTGCGTGCAGGAGAGCGACCCCGAGGCGAGCAGGACGAACACGCGGTCGCCGGGGCGCTTGAACGTGTACATCTTCGGGCAGACGTTGACCTGGTCGTAACCCGCGTTGGTGCGCGAGTCGGACGCCATCACGAGGCCGTGACGGGAGATGATGCCGAGGCAGTAGGTCATGGGTGGGGACTCATTGTATCGGCCGGCGGGGGTGGGGGGAGGAGGAAACGTGAAACATGAAGAGGGTGGAAATGACGAAGGACGAAATTCGAAGCTCGAATCAATGACGAATGACCAAGGTCGAATGACGAAACGGACGCGAGCGCTTACAAACGAGTGTGTCGTGACGCGGTAATGCCGTTCGGGAGCACTTATGACCCTACGCGCCCTGTTCGTGATGGCGTTTCTCGCACCGTCGATCGCCCTCGCGGTTGATGCGCCTTCGAAGCCCAACATCGTCTTCATTCTCGCCGACGACCTGGGGTACAACGATTTGGGGGTCACCGGGTCGAAGGCGATCCGGACGCCACACATCGATAAACTCGCCGCCGAGGGCGTGCGGTTCACGGCGGCGTACTGCGGGACGAGCGTGTGCGCGCCGTCGCGGTGCACGTTGCTGACCGGGCTGCACACAGGGCACGCACACATCCGGGCCAATCGCGAGATCAAGCCGGAGGGGCAGGAACCGCTGCCGGCGGGAACGGTCACGGTCGCGCACCTGCTCAAATCGGCGGGGTATCAGACGGCGTGCGCGGGGAAGTGGGGGCTGGGGTTCCCGGGGTCGAGCGGCACGCCGGACAAGATGGGGTTCGACTTTTTCTACGGGTACAACTGCCAGCGGCAGGCGCACGAGTACTTTCCGCCGCACTTGTGGCGGAACGACCAGAAAGTTCTGCTCGACGGCAAGACGTACTCGCACGATTTGATCGAGAAGGAGTCGCTCGACTGGATCCGGCAGGCGGCCGGGACCGGCAAGCCGTTCTTCCTGTATTTGGCGGCGACGCTCCCACACGGGAAGTACCAGGCGCCGCCGGGCGCGCCGGCGTCGCGGGCGGGGCTGACGCCCAAGCATGCGGCGTATGTGGCGATGTGCGAGCGGCTGGACGAGACGGTGGGGCGGATGACGGCGCTGCTCAAGGAACTCAAGGTCGACGACAACACGCTGGTGATCTTCGCGAGCGACAACGGGTCGGCCGGGGCGGACCTGGCGCCGGAGCAGAAGCTGCGCGGGATCAAGCGGAGCATGTACGAGGGCGGGCTGCGGACGTCGGCGATCGCGCGGTGGCCGGCGAAGGTCAAGCCGGGGACGACCAGCGACGCGCCGTGGGCGTTCTGGGATTTCCTGCCGACGTGCGCGGAGTTGGCGGGCGCGAAGTTGCCGGACGGCGCGAAGACGGACGGCCTCTCGATCGTCCCGGCGCTGGCGGGTGGCCCCTTGCCGGAGCGGGACCTGTACTGGGAGTTGTACGAGGGGAAGTTCGTGCAGGCGCTGCGGCGCGGGGACTGGAAGGTCGTGCGACCGGGGCCGAAGGCGGCGATCCAGTTGTTCAATTTGAAAGAGGATCCGAACGAGGCGACGGACCTGGCGGCGGGTAAGGCGGAGTTGGCGAAAGAGCTGGAGGGGGCGATGACGCGGGCGCACGTGCCGTCGGCGCTGTGGCCGATCAAAGACGGTGGGAAGTAGTCGCGGACCAGCGTGTTTGACGGGTCACACCACCCACGGGGCAAGCTCCGTGGGCTCTCCAAGGGGGGGATCGGACTCAAGAGATTTCGTTCGGACATTCGATGAACGGGGGTGAGGGCCGTGGGTGACGTTGCG